>DATHJQ010000222.1:0-9460 GCA_035286505.1 Solirubrobacteraceae bacterium
GGGGGCGTGCGGCGGCCAAGCGGGGACGGACCCCAGGCGAGCTTGGCGCGGGCGTCCGGCCAATTCCACGGGCATCTCGTCGGCGCACGCATGGCTCGCGCCTGCTCGGGGTATGGAGGTGAGGGGAAAGGAGAGGGTGCGTTGTTCTCGAAGCTCTTCGAGTTGATCGAGTTCACAAGTACATCGGGATCGCAGGTCGGGCGCCGCCAACCTGCTCTGGTCGCATGATCGCGCTCAAATGCTTGTCATGTGGGCTGACCGTCGCCTACCGTGAGTCGCACGGCGACCTCTGTCCGCGATGCCTGGCCAGGGGAGGTCAGGCGGTCCAGCTCGTTCCCGTCAGCGACCGCCAGTCCAGGCCCTCTCAGCCGACGATCGGGCGCCTGAGCATCAACGCCAAGCGCCAGGGCGAGCGTCACACCCTCCTGCTGACGGGCGAAATAGACGTCGCGTCCGCTCCCGTGCTCGCGGGGACCATCGCCGACATCTGCGCCGGCGGGGCACAGGAGATCGTGCTCGACCTGTGTGGCGTGGAGTTCGTCGACTCCAGCGGCCTGGGCGCCATTCTTCACGGCAAAAAGATCTGCGACGAGCACTCCTGCGCCTTCTCGCTCACTCCAGCGCAGCGGCCCGTCCAGCGGGTGTTCGACGTCGCCGGCGTGAAGGACCGGCTTCGCTTTCGCGGCAAGGACGCCCGGCGAAACCCGCGTCGTCCGCAGGAGACGGAAGCTTCCACCTGACGCACGTCGGCTGGCCGATCGACGACCCGACGGTCGCGGCGGCTCGGCGCAGCTCCCGGGCTCGCCTGTGTATTGTTGGGCGCGGTTGGGCACGGAGCCGAGCCGAAGCCGGAGAGGAGACGGGTTTGTCACGGAAGGGGGGCTTCTTGGAGGCGCTCGGCAGGCTCGCGATCGCCGCAGCCGCCGCAGCCGCCGCGACGACGCTTGCGCTCTCCTGCGCATCGCCTGCCGTCGCAACGCCGGCGGAAGGCATCCACAACATCCAGCATGTCGTGATGATCATGCAGGAGAACCGTTCGTTTGACTCCTACTTCGGCACGTATCCGGGGGCCAACGGCATTCCCGCTGGCATCTGCGTCCCGGACCCTCTGAATGGCGGATGCGTTGCTCCTTTCCACGACGCCTTGGACAAGAACGCCGGCGGCCCACATGGCCGTGCCGCCGCGTTGAAGGACATCAACGGCGGCAGCATGGACGGTTTCATCGAACGCGCCGAGGCCGCCAAGAACTGCTCCGGCACCGATCCCAACTGCAGCCAGTGCGTCGGCGCCGACGCACAGGCCTGCACGGAGGTGATGGGCTACCACGACGCGCGGGAGATCCCCAACTATTGGGCCTATGCCCAGAACTATGTGCTTCAGGACCGCATGTACGAGGCCGAACTGTCCGCCAGCGAGCACGAGCACAACGCCCTCGTGTCGGAGTGGAACGCCAAGTGCCCGAAGGAAGACGTCAACCCCATGGATTGCGTCAACTATCCCGAAGGAGTCTTCGGCGGCAGGCCGCGTGCGTGGACGGACATCACATATCTGCTCGCCAAGGCGAACGTCAGCTGGCGCTACTACATCTTCAGCGGGACCGAGCCCGACTGCGAGTCAGACGAAGCAACGAGCTGCGCGCCGGTGCAGCAGGGCCCGAAGACCCCAGGCATCTGGAATCCGCTGGCCGAGTTCACCGACGTCGCCCAGGACGGCCAGCTCGACAACATCCAAGGCCTCAACCAGTTCTTCGGCGCGGTGCACGAACAGAGCGCCTGCGGCCTTCCGAACGTGTCCTGGGTCGATCCCAAGTTCAGCGTCTCCGAACACCCCAACGCCTCGATCGCCGCGGGCCAGGCGTATGTGACGACGCTGGTCAACGCGATCATGCGCAGCCCGTGCTGGCAGAGCACGGCAATCTTTTTGTCGTGGGATGACTGGGGTGGTCTGTATGACCACCTGGCGCCTCCCAGCGTCGATGAAAACGGCTACGGCCTGCGCGTGCCCGGGCTGGTCATCAGCCCATACGCCAAGACCGGCTACGTCGATCACCAGCAGCTCAGCCACGACGCCTACTTGAAGTTCATCGAGGACGACTTCCTCAGCGGCGCGCGCCTGGATCCCGCGACCGACGGACGGCCGGACAAACGCCCGGACGTGCGCGACGCGCTGCCGGGGCTCGGGGATCTCGCGAACGAGTTCGACTTCCAACAGGTTCCCCGCGCGCCGGTGCTGCTCACGCCGCGCCCCCCGCCCGGGCCCGCCTCCGAACCGCCGGGCGGCAGAACCGATCCGCCGATCGTGGTGGGTGGGGAGCCGGCTTCGATAACGCAGACGACGGCGCGGCTCAATGCGACCGTGGATGCCGGCGGCACCGAACTCGGCGACTGTCACTTCGAATATGGAACCTCCGTGTTCTACGACGCCAGCGTGCCCTGCGTGCCCACGCCGCAGGCCGGGCAGGGAGCCATGGCCGTATCGGCGTCGCTGGAAGCGCTCCTACCCGACACGACCTACCACTTTCGCATCGTCGCCACGAACGAACACGGCGCCGGGACAGGCTCAGACCAGAGCCTGCGCACGCTGCCCAATCCCCCCACCCTGAGCGCCGTCTCGCCGGTCGCCGGGCTGGAGGGCGGGGGCACCGCGGTGACGCTCGAAGGGACGAACCTGGGCGCGGTCACGAAGGTGAGCTTCGGAACGTCCGACGCGAGCAGCTTCACGATCAACTCCGACAGCTCGATCACCGCAGTCTCGCCGAGTGGCGCGGGCAACGTCGACGTGACCGTGGCGAACGCCGGCGGCACCAGCGCGAGCGGATCTTTCGATCGCTTTGCCTATGTGCCCAAAGGACCGCGCCCGCAGGTCAGCGGCATCGCTCCTGAAGCTGGACCGTCGGGCGGCGGCACGAGCGTGACCGTCGGCGGCGCCGGATTCGTGGGCGTCACCGCCGTTCATTTCGGCGCGACGGCCGCGTCCGGCTACACGACCGAATCGTCGACCTCGCTGACCGCCACTTCACCGGCACTCGCCGCGGGAACGGTGAACATCACAGTCACCACGCCGAACGGAACCAGCGCCACGTCGTTGAGCAATCGCTTCCGCGCCGGGCCGCCAACGATCACCGGCGTGAGCCCGACGGTGGGATCGACCACCGGAGGCACGAGCGTGGCCGTCACCGGGACCGGGTTCGCGCTCGGCTCAAGCGCCACAACGCTGAAATTCGGCTCAACGAGCGCCGCGAGCGTGCAATGCAGCACGACCGCCGCGTGCACCGCCGTCGCCCCTGCCCACAAGGCCGGGGCCGTCGATGTCAAAGCGACGGTTGGCTCGCAGACAAGCGTGAAGACCGCGGCGGATCGCTTCGCCTACGAATAGTCGGCGTTCGGTGCGATGGCAAGGATGGCGCGAAGCATGCGCTTTTCAAGAGGCTCGCGTCGGGGTAGCATTTCAAGTGGGGCATGAAAGCTCCGAAGGGATGGCCAGGTTTGCCGGGCTCCGAACGCACAGCCCTTGGAGGGAAAAGGGCCCATCGGGCCGACGAGCGCCAGGTATGGCCACACCGCTTGCGGCGCGTCCCTGAATATCCCCGGGGGCGCGCCGTGAGCCTTCTGCAGGGGGCGTGCGAGGTGATCGCGAGCGCCTGACCGGTGGCCGCGCGCGCCCTGCATCACACCGCCCGCGGTGGCCGGCGTGCCCCGCCGCATCCGGCGACGCCCTTCGGGCCGCGCGCAGTCTAGTTCTCGTCGGCCATCCGGTCGCCGCTGTCGTCGCTCGGCGAGGCGGACTCCAGGGTGAACGCCTCGACCGCGACATCCGTGTTGGTGTCGATGCCGCTGATGAAGCTGAGAACCCGTCGGCCGATCGTGCGTTCGACCGCCTGAATGAATTCGGCCGCTATCGCGTACTGCAAGAACATGCGCATCTCACGCAAGCGCTGATGCTCGCCCATGCCCTGCAGGTTCCTCTCGGCCGGCGTGAACGTGTTCTCCAGGACGCAGATCACGGCGTTCGGACCGGCGAAGTGCGAGCGCGCCTTCGTCGGGCCGCGTCCGAAGTGCTCCTTGTAGATGCGGACCATCTCGTTCGAGAGCATCGATAGCGGCCGATTGCCGTCGTGCTCGACGTTGCCGTCGCCCGATGTCCGTGGGCCGGTTGCGCTGCTCATGGTGTCTCCTACGTCGTTGGGGTGGGCCACATCGCGCGGCGCACCCGTTCAGAAACCGCCGCCCGGGCTCCAGGTCTCGGCACCGGGAACCGGTCATCAAGCCAACCGAGAACCGTCACAGTGCAACGAATCATGATTCCGGCCCCTGCGTCCGGCTATCACGACCGCACAATCGTACTCCGTTGCCGCGCGAGGCGAGACGCTCGCGAACTGAGCCCGAAGCTGAAGCGCTGCGCGCCCTTTTGCGAGACGCATACGGCCGCCGGCCACAAAGTGGCGCACTCGCCTCGAGGCGTGCGGGGAGGAGGCGAGTGCGCCTGGTTGTCCGTCCCGCAATCGGTGTGCCCGCGTGGGCCCGGGCGCAAACGTTCGCGGCTCGCAGCCGGTTCGCCCGCGACAGCCATGAAGTCCTCAGACCAGCCGGCTCGTTGATGCGATCCGCGGTCCCAGCCGTCCGGCGCCCACGCCCTCACCGTCGGATCGTTCCGACGCAGCACCCGCCCGCGCGCCCGTAGAGCACGCGGGCGGGAGGCGCATCGACCAGCTAGGGCAGCACGCCCTCGATCTGCGTGGTGAAGTCCGCCTGCCCGGACACGTTCGGGTGGTAGCTTTCCGACAGCGGGTTGGACTGTCCGTTCAGCCACTCCGACGACGAGCACACCTCATGCGGCAGGAAGGCGCTGCGCGGGTCCACGAAGGTGAATTTGTGGGCTTCAACCCGAGCTTTGATCACAGCGTCGAGTTTGTCCGCCGTTTCATTGAGTTTCTTCTCATTCGAGGACGTCAGGAAGTTTGCGTTGCACGTCTTGCCTTCCGCGGTGAACAGATGCGGATAGGCGAGCACGACCACATGGGCTGTCGTTGCCCTGGCCCTGATGTTGTTATAGGTCGTGTCGAGCAGCGCCGGCAGTTTGTTTGCGATGAAACTGTTGGCTTCGTTGATCGCGCTGCCACATGTGAAGTAATAGAGAGCGCAGTTGATGATCACATTGCTGAAACCCGCATCGTTGCCGCCGATCGAGATCGTCGCCAGGCTGGTCGTGCCGCTGAGCGTGCCCAGCTGTTTGCTGTTGACGTCGGTCGTCTTGGCTCCGCTGCACGCCTGGAAACTCAGCGTGTAGCCGCGCGCGGTCGCGATCTTGGGACCATATGCTTGCGGGCTGCGCTGGCAGCCGCCTTCTTCGTTGTAGAAAACGCGCGTGCCGACTCCCGATGAGTAGGAGTCCCCGAGCGCGACGTACTGCGGCAGCGCGGACGCCGCCGCAGCAGGTGCGAGCACCCCTACGCACAGCGCGACAAAACCGATGATTCGGCGCCAATTCCCCATCCCTCTACCTCCATTTTGTAATTCACTCGCGGCGATCGTCGAGCACGTCCCGATCCGACGCACGCGGAGCTGTCCCGGGCAACCTATCCGCAGCGCGCCCACGTCGTCAAGTGTCCGTTTGACGCCCACTCCCGGCAAATGCGATTTGCGTTGGGCTCGGCCCGGGCGCGGTGCATCGAGCCGTCTTCGACGGGCGCGTTCCCGACGCGCTGGGTCAGCCGTACTGTTTCTCAGTCTCTGCCAGCGTGAGGTTTAACTGTCTTTACACGCGTTCGTCCGGGGCTCGACGCACACGCGCGCGAACCGTTGAGTCCGGCCAAGATCGAATGCAGACCGCAGCCTCCGACCCGAGCTGTAACACCCGTCCTCGATGCTTGACACCATCCGGAGCCTCGGATAGCGTCGCCGGCCGATGAGCACCCCCGACGATCCGTCGCGTCGCCCGGCGCCGCCGACCCAGCCGACGCAACCACTCGGTGCTCCGGCTGTCCAGCCGAGACAGCCGCACCCACCACCCGTCGTGGCCGAGCCGGTCGTTGAACGGCTGCCGGTCGAACCGCCTCCCGAGCGCTGGTGGGATGACCCGTGGCCTGCGCTGGTCGCCGGCATCGTCGGCCTGGGCGCCGGCGCCCTGCTCGGGCTTGCCCTCGGCGACAACGGCAAGACGGTCACACAGCCGTCGCGCGGCGGGCAGCCGGCGGTCACGCACACCGTCGGGCGCACGACGACCGTGGTGCAGCCCAAGGTCGTCGTGCGCACGAACACGGTCACCGCGACGACCACGGCGCCGACGCCCGCGCCCTCCGGCTCGCAGGAAGCCGAACGCGCGGGCGAAGCCGAAGCCAACCGGCGCAACGTGGAACGCGAAAACGAAGAACTCAAACGCCAGCTCGAAGAACGCTGACGCGAGCCGTGCCGCAGCTCAGCGCTCGCGCTTGAGCATCCAGTAGCAGGCGAGGAAGCCGATCGCGCCGATCAGCCCTGCGGCGGCGGCGAAGCCGGCTCCTTCGGTCTGCACGCTCAGCACGAGGGCGGCGATCGAAAAGGCCAGCGCGAAAAATGCGACTGCGTAGAAGCGCGTGGACACGTCAGCGCAGACTACGCGGCGGGCAAGCGCACGCCGGACGGATCCTCCTGAGCGTCCATGCCAGCGGCCGGCTCAGGCGCCGGCGACGCCGCTCGCCACGCTCGGCGTCCAGCCCAGCCGCACGCGAATCGACCTGCGGCTGAGCGCAAAGAACGCCGCGCCCGTGAGACCGCCCCCGCTGACGGCGTCTGCGAGGAAGTGATTGCCGGTCGCCATCACGGCGAACGTCGTGATCACCGGATATACGACGGCCAACGCACGCAGCGAGCGCCGTCGGGTCATGTGCCAGACGGCGATCGAGCACCAGGTCGCCCAGGCGATGTGCAGCGAGGGCAGCGAACAGAGCTGGTTGGAGTTCAGCGCCGTCGCGCCGAACTGCCAGACCGGCAGGCCGTGCACGCGCGCGACGAGGTCGACGTAGCCGCCGTCGAGCATGCGCGGCGGCGCCACGGGAAGGCTCCAGAAAACGGCCAGCGCGACGGTGTTGACGATCACCAGAATCCAGCGCATCACGCCGAGCAGATCCGCACGGCGCCAGCACAGCAATGCATACACAGCCAGCGTTACGACGATGTGCACGTTCTCATACCAGAACACGACCACCTGGCTGAGCACGTCGTGGCGCGCCAGCCACGTGTCCAGCGCTTGCTCGGGGTCGAGGTGCAGCGAGCGCTCCAACTCGAGCACGCCATCGCCGTTTCGCTCGGCGAGCTGCTGGCGCACGGGCGCGAGGTTGTTGATCGCGTCGAACAGCCAGATCAGCCACGCGACGATCAGCAGGTCGAGCGCCAGCCACAGCCGTTGCCTGCCATCGCGCAGGCGGTGCACGATCGCAGCCGGCCATGTGGAAAGCCCGCCCGCCGGTTCGCTTGCAGCTGCCACTCCGCGATTAAGCCACAAGACCGCGCGTGGCGAGTCGCCGGCCTGCCGCGAGACGGCTGCTACGAACACACCGCCTCGCTGGCCGCGGGCTAGACTCGCTCACAGCCGTTCGATCGAGGAGGAAGCCATGCGCGCCGTGCTGCTGAGCGAGACCGGAGGCCCCGAGATCCTGCGTGTCGAGGACGTCGCGCGACCGGATCCCGGCGACGGCGAGGTGCTGATCCGCGTGCGCGCTGCGTCGATCAACCCGATCGACTGGAAGCACCGGCGAGGGCTCTCGCCCAAGGATCTGCCGGCGGTTCTCGGCAGCGACATCTCGGGCACGGTCGAGCAGTCACGAGCTGACGGGTTCGTCGAGGGCGAGGACGTGTTCGGCTTCGCGCCGCGCGGCGGCTACGCCGAGTTCGCCACCACGCCGACCCCGGCGATCGCCAAGAAGCCGGCCGGCATGACCCACGAGCAGGCCGCCGCCATTCCCGTCTCTGGGCTGACCGCGTGGCAGGCGCTGTTCGACCGCGGCGGGCTGCAGCGTGGGCAGACGCTGCTCGTCGCGGGCGCCGCCGGCGGCGTCGGCCACCTCGCGGTGCAGCTCGGCAAGCATGCGGGCGCGCGGGTGATCGGCACCGGCTCGGCGCGCAACCGCGAGTTCGTGCTCGGGCTGGGCGCCGACGAGTTCGTCGACTACACATCTCAAGACGTGTCCGAGACGGTCAGCGACGTCGACCTGGCGTTTGACACGGTCGGCGGCGAGACGACCATGACGCTGTTGCCGACCGTGCGCGAAGGCGGAGCGCTCGTGGTGATCGCGGGGGCGCCTCCCGAGGCGCAGGCCGCCGAGCGCGGCGTGCGCGCCGAACTGCTGATCATGAGCGTGAGCTCCGAGCAGCTGGCGAAGATCGCCGAGCTCGTCGCGTCCGGCGAGGTTCGCGTCGAGATCGCTGGCACGTTCTCGCTCTCGCAGGTGGCGACGGCGCACGAGCTGAGCGAGGCCGGGCACACGCGCGGCAAGCTGATCCTCACGCCATAGGCGTCGCTGTCCTGCGCAGCGCAAGGCGCGGCGGGCACGGCGCGGGTAGGCTGCCTGCATGCGCGCCCGCCACGTGCACGTCGAGCACGACTTCGCCAAGTCGCCCGAGCGGATCTTCGCCCACCTGGCCGAGCACGAGAACCTGGCCGAGGTGTTCGGCGCGAAGATCACGCGCCTGCGCGACGGCGACAATGAGCGCAACGGCGTGGGCTCGGTGCGCCAATTGCAGATCGGGCCGCTGCCGGCGTTCGAGGAGACCGTCGAGGAGTTCGTGCCGGCACAGCGGATCGTCTATCGCATCACCAAGGGCAGCCCGCTCCGCGGCCATGTTGGCGTGATGACGTTCGCGCCCACGCCGAGCGGCGGCACGCGCTTCGTCTACGACATCCGCATCGCATCGCCGATTCCCGGCGTCGCGCCGATCGTGCACGCGTCGCTGACGCGCTCGATCCAGCGATCGCTGCCGGGCATCGAGCGCGACGCCTGAAGGGGGACCGATGGTCGGCATAGCCGAAGCGAACGAGGAGGCGGCGACAGTGCGCAAGGCGCTCGACGCCGACACCGCGGCGATGGCCGGCGTGCTGGCGGGTGCGTTCTTCGACGATCCCGTCTTCACCTGGGTGCTGCGCGGCGACACGCGCCGCATGAAGATCCTGCGCCGGGGCTTCGAGCTGTTCCTGCGGCGCGTCTGGATGGCCGAGGAGCAGACGTACACGACCGCCGGTGTCGCCGGCGTCGCGGTGTGGGAGCCGCCGGGACAGTGGAAGCACGGCCTCGTCGAGCAGCTGCGGCTGATGCCGGCGATGCTCGCGGTGTTCGGACGCCACTTCCCACGCGTGGGGCGCGCGCTGACGGTGCTCGAATCGGATCACCCGGCCGAGCCTGCCCATGCGCCGCATTACTACCTGCCCTTCCTCGGCGTCGATCCCCCGTGGCAGGGGCGCGGTCTCGGCGGCGCGTTGCTCGCGCCC
>DATHJQ010000223.1:0-3860 GCA_035286505.1 Solirubrobacteraceae bacterium
GCACGATCACGTCGAACTCGTCGATCTCACTCACGACCTCGCCCGCCTTTCCCGTTCGGAGCTGACGCGCGTGCGGCGCCATCGGCGCAATTGCAGCACGACGCACGGCGACGAGCGCGCGTGGCGCAGCTTCGGTCGCAGCGGTTTCCGGCACGCCTGGCGCGTGTTCGGCCGTCGCGGCGCGGGCGCGCATGGCGCTAGCCTCGTCGTTCATGGACGAATCGCTGGCCGGTCAGCTCCTGCTCGCCTCGCCGTCGCTGCGCGATCCGAACTTCGAGCGCAGCGTCGTGCTGATCGGCGTGCACAGCCCAGACGGCGCCATGGGCGTCGTGCTCAACCGCCCCTCCGAGCTGACCGTCGCAGACGCTGCGCCGGCGCTGGTGCAGGCCATCGGCGACGCCGAGCGCATATACGTCGGCGGGCCGGTGCAACCGAGCTCGATCGTCTTCCTGGCGGAGTTCCTAGACCCCACGCCAGCCGGCCTGCTGGTGCTCGGGCGGATCGGCTTCCCGACGCCCGACGCGGACATCGACGAGCTCTCGCGGGCGACCGGACGCGCCCGCGTGTTCGCCGGCTTCGCCGGCTGGGGCGAGGGCCAGCTGGAGGCCGAGATCGACGGCGGGGACTGGATCGCCCAGGCGGCGCTGCCCGACGACGTGTTCACCGACACCCCCGAACGGCTGTGGAGCGACGTGCTCACGCGCAAGGGCGGCAGCTACGCGTTGGTCGCGCGCATGCCGGCCGACCCCAGCCTCAATTGAGGAGCGGCTACCCTAGGCCGACGCCCCTCGGCCCTCCCCAGGCCAGGCTGGAGGACTCCGCCCATGCTGAAGCTCGCTCGCTGGTCGACAACCCATCGCAAGTACGTGCTGCTCGGCTGGATCGTGCTGCTGTTCGGCGTCAACGCCCTGGCCCAATGCGCCCGGCGGGGCGCCAGGTCCGGCGGCGCTGCCGAGGGGGCCGAGGGCTGAGCCCAATCAGCTCGGGGCGGGCAATCGCCTGCATGCCCCTCCTCTGCCTGGCGATCCAGCCGCTCGCAAGGCCGGGCGACGCGGCCGCGATGGGTGTCGCCAAGGCATCCGGCGCGACAACCGCCGGCGCCGGCGCGCCACGGCCCAACCCCCGGGCGGCGGGCCCCTCGGTGATGCTGGCGTTCGCCGCGGCCGGCGAGCGCGAACTGGCCGGCGTCGGCGGCCTGTCGATAGGCCTGATGTCAGCGACGCAGGGCGCCTACACACGCGAGCAGCTGCTGCTGGACATCGGCCAGGGAGCCCGCATCGCCACGTCGGCCTACACCCCCACCCTCCCGCCGTCGCTGTCGCTGCGCACGCTCGGCTCAGCCGCGACGGTCACAGGCTGGCCGGCCGCGGTGCGCCGCGCGCAGGAAGCGCCGCAACTGCTGCGTCCGGGGCTGCTCGGCGCTCGGGTCCCCGGCGGCGCCGCCTATGCCGGCGTCGCCGCCACGGACAGCCTGGACGCCGTCGCGGCGGCCGATCGCCACGGGCGCGTGGCCGCCTTCTCGCTCGGCGGCGCAGCCACACTGCCGGCGCGCGTGCAGGCGCTGCTGAGCAGCCGCCGCCTGGTCGTCTGCGACCTGCCCGCGGGCGGGCGCGGCGTCGCCGACCTGCGTGCGCTGGCCGCGGCGCGCCGGCCGAAGGACCTGCTGATCGTCGTGCAGCGCGCCGCGGACGGCGGCGGGCACGAGCTGCTGTGGGCGGCGGCCGCCGGCCTGCAGGGCGGTGGCGGGCGCGAGCTGACCTCGACGACGACCAACCAGCGCGGCCTGCTCGCCGCCGTCGACGTCGCGCCGACGATCCTGCGACGGCTGGGCGTGCGGTCGATGCCCGCCGACGTCCGCGGCAAGGCGCTGGAAACCGACGGGCGGCTGGAATCGGCGGCGTTGCGGTCGCTGCGCGCGCGCCTGCACGTCGTCGGTGGCCGGCGCCTGAAGGCGCTGGGATGCCTGCTCGTCGCGTGGGCGCTGCTGCTGCTCGCGGCGAGCGCCGCCGGACCGGCGCGCGCGCGGCGCGCGCGCCGGTGGGCGATGCGCGTCGGCGCGCTGGCGATTCTGTGGACGCCCGTCGGCGCGCTCGTCGGCGCGGCCATCGAGCCGGGCGCGGCGCTGGAGTACGCCACGATCACACTGGGCTGCCTGGCGCTTGCGACGCTCACCGACGCGCTCGTGTCGTGGCCGCGCGCCCCGCTGGTCAGTGCGCTGGTCGTCGTCGTCGCGCTGGTCGTAGATGCGCTCGCAGGCACGCAGCTGCTGATGCGCTCGCTGCTCGGCCCCAACCCTATCCTCGGCGCGCGCTTCTACGGCTTCGGCAACGAGCTGAAGTCCGCCCTTGCCGTGGCGGTGCTCGCGGCCGTGGCCGGCGCGCTCTTTCCCGCCGTGCGCTCGCGGCGCTGCGCGCTGGCGATGGCGCTGGCGGGCGTCGCCCTGGCGGCGATCGAGGGCGCCGCGAGGATCGGCGCGGGGGTCGGCGGCGTGATCCTCGTCAGCGCCGGCTTCGCGGTCGCCGCCATCCTGCTGCTCCCGGGCGGCTTCTCTCATCGGCGCGTGCTGATCGCGCTGGCCAGCCCGCTCGTCGCTCTGGTCGTGCTCGCGGCGATCGATCTCGCCACGGCGCACGGGTCTGGGCACTTCAGCGGCAGCATCCTGCACGCCCGCTCGGCCGGCGACCTGCGCGACGTGATCGTCCGCCGCTACGGCGCCGCCTGGCGGGAGCTGGGCAACCACGCGATGCCCTTCGCGACGGCTCTGGCGCTGCTCTGCGCCGGCGCCGCAGTGCGGCTGCGCGGGCGCTTGCTCGCCCCCGTCGGCGAGGACCCCGCGTGGCTGGCCGTGCTCGCCGGGGGTCTGACCGCCGGCCTCGTCGGCGCCTTCAGCGAGGACTCGGGTCCGGTGCTTTTCGTCGTCGCCGTGTTCACCGCCGGCTGCGTCGCAAGCTATCTGTGGGGCCGCCCGACGCCGGCCGCGCGGCCAACGCAGCGACCAGCCGGTGCCGGCACCGGCGAGCCGGCTCAGGCGAGCGTCGTGCAGGCGCCGTAGATCGCCACCGCGACCGTCACGACGGCCGTCGACGGCGGCAGCGAGGGAATCGCGTAGGCCAGCGCAAGGCCGCCCCACATCGCCGCGACCGACAGCGCCCCGGCGAGCGCGATCGCCGCGAAGGGTCGGCGCACGAGGTGGTGCGCGGCCGCCGCGGGCGCCGCCAGCAGCCCGAGCAGCAGCAGAGCGCCGACTACCTGCGTCGCCTCGGCGGCGACCACGCCGAGCAGCGCGACGAAGCCGATGCCCAACAGTCGCGTCGGCACGCCACGCGCGGCGGCGACGTCCGGCGCCACCGAGGCGAACAGCAGCGGCCGAGCGATCGCCAGCGTCAGTGCGGTCGCTCCCAGCGCGATCGCTGCGGCGAGGCGTGCTTCGCCGGCCGTCAGCCCGAAGATCGAGCCGAACAGCGTGTGCGCGCCGACGACTCCCGAGCTTCCGGCCGAGCCCATGCTCACGCGCGCCATGAAGAACACGCCGAGGCCGAGGATGAACGTGAACGCCGTGCCGATCGCCGTGTCGTCCGCCGGAGACGATCCCGCCGAGCCCCGCGCGAGCGCGCCGTGGCCCAGCGCGCCGATCGCCGCGCCCACCGCGACCGTCGCGACGAACAGCCCGATGCGCTGATCGACGCCAGCGGCGGCGGCCGCCAGCGCGCCGGGGAACGCCACGTGGCTCAACGCGTCGCCCGCGAACACCTGACCGCGCAGCACCACGAACCATCCGGCCACGCCGCACACCAGCGCCACGAACGTCCCGGCGAGCAGCGCGTTGCGCATGAACTCCTGCGAGAGCATCAGGCGATCAC
>DATHJQ010000224.1:0-6273 GCA_035286505.1 Solirubrobacteraceae bacterium
CGCGGTGCGACCGCGAGAGGGCATGGCCGCGGACTTCGTCGCCGAGCGCAACGTGATCGTCGGCAACACCGTGCTCTACGGCGCGACGCGCGGCCGGGCCTTCTTCCGCGGCCTCGCCGGCGAGCGCTTCGCCGTGCGCAACTCGGGAGCCGCGGCGGTCGTCGAGGGCGTCGGCGACCACTGCTGCGAGTACATGACCGGCGGCGTCGTCGTGGTGCTCGGTTCGACCGGGCGCAACTTCGCCGCGGGCATGAGCGGCGGCGTCGCATACGTGCTCGACGAGCAGCGCGACTTCGCCGAGCGTTGCAACATGGGCATGATCGGCTTCGAAGCGCCGTCGGCGTCGGACGCCGGCGAGCTGCGCGCGCTGGTCGAGGAGCACGGCCGTCGCACCGGCTCGCCTGTCGCCACGCGGGTGCTGGCCGGCTTCGACGAGCTGCTCGCCAAAGGCGCGTTCGTGAAGGTCATGCCGCACGACTACAAGCGGGTCCTGGCCGAACGGGCGGGCCGATTGGAGGCCGGCCGGCAGGTGGCGGTGCCGGCCTGATGGGCAAGCTCGGCGGCTTCTTGCAGATCGAGCGCCACGGCGTCCCGCAGCGGGATCCGGCCGAGCGCGCGCATGACTACCGCGAGTTCCTGCTCACTCGTCCGCTGCCGGAGCTGCGCGACCAAGGCGCGCGCTGTATGGACTGCGGCGTGCCCTTCTGCCACAACGGCTGCCCGCTTGGCAACCTGATCCCCGACTGGAACGACCTCGTCTATCACGACCGCTGGCAGGACGCGATCGCGCAGCTGCACGCCACGAACAACTTCCCCGAGTTCACTGGCCGCCTGTGTCCGGCGCCGTGCGAGGCGGCCTGCGTGCTGGAGATCCGCGAAGGCGACGCCGTGACGATCAAACAGATCGAGAACGCGATCATCAATCGTGCTTGGGACGAGGGCTGGGTCAAGCCGGCGCCGCCGCGCAAGGAGACCGGCCAGGCGGTCGCGGTCGTCGGCTCGGGGCCGGCCGGCATGGCCGCCGCGCAGCAACTGCGCAGGGCCGGCCACAGCGTAACGCTGTTCGAGCGCGACGAGTCCATCGGCGGGCTCGTGCGCTTCGGCGTGCCGGACTTCAAGATCGAAAAGACCGTCGTGCAGCGCCGCGTCGAGCAGCTGGTCGCGGAGGGCGTCGAGCTTCGCTGCGGCGTGGACGTCGGTCGCGACGTCAGCGTGCAGGAGCTGCGCGGCCGGTTCGAGGCCGTCGTCCTGGCCACCGGCTCACGCGTCCCGCGCGACCTGCCGGCTCCCGGGCGCGAGCTCGACGGCGTGCACTTCGCGATGGAGTACCTCTACCAGCGAAACCGTTGGGTGGCGCGCGAGTTCGGCCCGCAGCCGAGTGCCGACCAGCCGCCCGTCGAGAGCGTGATCAGCGCCAAGGACTGCGATGTCGTGGTGATCGGGGGCGGCGACACGGGCGCCGATTGCGTGGGCAACGCGCTGCGCGAGGGCGCGCGCAGCATCACGCAGCTGGAGCTGCTGCCAGAGCCGCCCAAGCGTCGGCCCGACGACCGCACGCCCTGGCCGCAGTGGCCATTGAAGTACCGCCTGAGCTACGCGATGGAGGAGGCCAAGCAGGCGCACGCCGGTGAGCAGGACTACTCGGTCGTGACGACGCGCTTCTCCGACGACGGTGAGGGCAGGGTGGCCGCGCTGCACGTCGCGCAGGCCGAGGCGACGCCGCCGTTCGGCCCGATGCCGGGCACCGAGCGCGAGCTGAGGTCCCAGCTGGTGCTGCTCGCGATGGGCTTTCTGCATCCCGAGCAGGAGCTGCTGGACGAGCTGGGAGTCGACAAGGACCCGCGCGGAAACGTCAAGACCGCGACGCCGTACACGAGCTCGGTGGAGGGCGTGTTCGCAGCCGGCGACGCCCGGCGCGGGCAGTCTTTGATCGTGTGGGCGATCAACGAGGGACGCCAGTGCGCGCGGATGGTCGACCGCTACCTCGCCGCCCGGCGCAACGGCGACGTCGACGGCGCGGGCGTCGTGTCTCGCGACCATGGCCTGGCGGGGCACGCCGACGCGGACTCGGGGCCCGAGGGCCCGCCACTGCACGTCGGGCCGGGGATCCCCGCCGAGGACTGACGCGCCAAGTCGGGCGGGCGGCCGGCGTTTCTCTAGGCTGGTGCTCGCGCGGCGCGACGGCGCTCGTCACACTTGCATGCCTACATTCTGCCGGCACAACCGCTTCATAGAACGCTGTCCGATCTGCAGCAAGACGCTTCCCGGCGCGAAGCCCGAGCGAGGCGCCCCGGCTCGCGCGCGCCCACGCAGGCCCTCGGCAGGCGCCGGCGAGAACGCCCGTCGTGGCGCGGGCATGCGCGTGCAGCGCCAGCAGCGCGCCGTCGAGGACGGCTACAGCTCACCTCTGGCGCCGGGGCTGCGCGCCTCGGCGGACGCCGCGCGGCTGGCCGAGGAGATCGCTTTCTCCAACGGGCGCCTGTTCCTTCTGCAAGCGCTGGCGTCACATCCGGCCGTGCCTGCTCAGGCGTCGTCTGAAGACTTGTATGCATACGTGCGATCGCTGCTTCCAAGCGACCTCGAGCAGGCGACGTGGGCCTGCTTCTTGATCGCCTACCTGTGCCCGCTGCAGGGCCCGCAGCCTTTCTCCGGCATTCGCCAGGCGCTCGAGCTGCCGCGGGGCGAGCTGCGCGATCTGTCGCAGACGCCGCTGGGACCGCGCACCTCGCATGACCCGGCTCGTGGGCCGCGAACGCTGGACGCCTATCGCCAGTGGACCGCGCAGGCGGGCTCTCAGGCCGTCGCGTTCTCGGGCGACGCAAGCTGGAGCGCGCAGCGGCGCTTCGAGCGCGTCCTGGAGCGCATTGCCCTGCCCGGCCTCACGCGCGCCGCGCGCTATGAGCTGCTGCTGCTGCTCGGCGCGCTGGGCGCATACGAGCTTCACGCCGGCTCGCTGCACTTCGCCGCCGCGCGCGGCTCAGACGCCGAGGATCCGGCGACGCTCGCGGCAAAGCGTGTCTTCGCGATCGGCGACCCGCTGCTGCTCGACCGGCGGGCTGCGGCGCTCGCCGAGGCGGCGGAAGTGCCCGTCGGCTCGCTGGAGCTGGCGCTTGCCAACTGGGGTGCGGGCGAGCGTGCGACGCTCGGCTTTGCAGCAGAGGCCTCCGACGACGAGACGCTCGCACGCGCTCGCACCGCGCTGCAGCTCTGAGCGACGCTGCGCCTCGCCCGAGCTGGGCGGCGGGGGCGCCCGCCGGGCCCGGGCCGCGGGGTTGGTCGGCCCGGGAGCGACTGGCGCCGCCGGACGTGGCGCATACGCACGAAAGTGCCGTCCTCACGGGCGCCTACAGTGCGAGGCGTCAGTGTCTGCAATCGCCCCGGGAGTCGCGATGCCACTTTGCTTCATTGAGCCACAGGACGCAATCCGAGTGATCGCCGAGTCGGTCGGGCGCGAGGCGCGCCGGCAGCTTGTCAGCGAGGTCGTGCGCGCATGGGTGGACGATATCCCCGAGCCGGAGCTGTCGGTCCATTACGCCAAGGCCATCGCCGATCTCGACGAGGACGACCTGCACCTGCTGGCGGCGTGGCACGCGTCGCTCGAGGTCGGCCAGCCGATCCCCAACACAGACTTTCTCGTCGGCGTGTTCCCGAGCCTTGGCGAGAACCGTCGCGAGGCGCTGAAGATCGCCGCGGGCTTCCGCGGCGAGGAAGCGTTCCAGGCTGGCGTGTCAGAGGAGCAGGCGCTCGACACGGTGCTGCCGCGGCTGTCGCGCGACAGGGCCATCGAGCTGGCCAACGAGTGCATTCAGCTGTATATGTGGGACCGCCTCGGCTGCGACAACTAGGCGTCCGTATGGCGGCGCGATGCTGCGTCCTCGGTCGCTCGCGTGCCTTTAGCACGCCACGCTCCCTGCGTCCTTGTCTCGCTTGCCCTACGGACGCCTAGAGGAGCGCGAGCCCGAGTCGGCAGCGCGTCCGGAGCGGGGGGCCAGCTAGACTCGCGGCATGTCCGAGAATGCCGCATCGCCGACGGTCGATGACGTGATGGATGCGCTGTCCAACGTGATCGACCCTGAGCTGGGGCTCGATTTTGTCGAGCTCGGGCTGATCTACGGCGTGGAGGTGAATGAGGGCAACGTCAACGTGACGTTCACGCTGACGACGCCCGGTTGTCCGATCGGGCCGCAGGTCACCGAACAGATCGAAGAGTTCGTCGGCGAACTGGACGGCGTGAAGACGGTCGCCTCCGAGATGGTGTTCACGCCGCCGTGGTCGCCGGAGAAGATGAGCGAGGACGCCAAGTTCGCGCTCGGGTATTAGCGAACCGCTCTACAGAGCCATCTATGGCGTGTGCTGGGCCGGGGTGCTAACGGAAGTGCAAACTTCTCGTTGCTCCCGACCTGGCAACGGAGCTATGGTTTCTGCCCTGCCGGGGGACGCGATCTTCAGCCGTCCCGTCGCACTCTCGCGAGATACTCCTCGAGTAGTGGTTCCGACTCGCCGTAATAGTGGACGCGCGCCGTCAGCCCGGCTGGCGGATTGCCCGTAGTCAGCCGCTGCGCCGGGATGGACGAAGCGAGCTCTGGGGTTGCTCCCCAGGGCACGCACACGCGGGGACCGAACAGCGTCAAGTTGACGCTGCCCGGGAGTGCGGCCGAGGGCGAGACGAGACCGCGTGCGCCGTGGCCTCTGAGCCACTCGGCCTCTGCTTGGCAACGCTCATGGTCGTCGGCGACGAGTGCCTCCGGATCGAATCCGGCCGCCTCTGCCAGCTCAAAACTCCGGTAATCGACGATAAGCTCGGACTCGACTTGCAACTGCCACAGCGTCGAGCGGAAGTGGGACGCAGCCTCCTCCGTGCGCAGATTCTCATGCCGCAGCATCTCCGCGAACGGGGCCTCGGAGTCGAGCGTCATGTACTGCGTCGGCTCGCTGCGGGCGATGTTCCACCTTCCACTGCGCCGGTTGGGGTTCACCCACAGCGGGACGTCGTAAGACGTCACCCTATAGGCGATCACAGCTAGCCGGGTAAATGTCGGACGTCGCCTAAGAGGCATACTGGTTTCTGCCGGACCGGGCGGCGTCGATGAGCTCGAACTCTGCATTTGGATCGTTGATCAAGCTGCCTGGCCTACGTCCGTTGAGCTCGCGTCGGGGACGCTCGAACCAGGCGACGATGCCCTCCTCGTCCCAGTTGTGGCGGAGGATCGCAACGAGCCTTGCGAAGAGGCGGAGATTTCGGCGCGGTTGGCCGGTCTGGGTGCGCCAGCGCGAAAGCGTGCGCCGATCCACGCCAATGAAACTAGCGATCGTCTGGTCAGGGGTGTGCTCAAGCCACCGGTCGAGGTCCTCCATCACGATGCCTACGTCGCCTGAGACGCCGTTGACGTGCTCGTCAAGCGCGTCTCGTACCACGTGGCGGATACGCTCGAGCCGGATCATCAGCTCGTCGCACACGTCTAGGTTCCAGGCAGCGTCGCCCCGGTCCAGCTGATCGCGAATGTCGAGCAGTGCGCTCGTCAGCGTCGCGAGCTGCTCTCGGTCGTAGTCGTCGGCCTCGATGTCGTGGCGCAGATCCTTCAGGCGTTGCGCGATGTCGTCCCATCGCTCTTCGAACGAGTCGTTCGCCTCGGGCGCCTGGCGAAGGCGCTCGACGGCCTCAACGAATCCGCGCTGTAGATCCTCGAGTGTTTGGTCGAACTTGCCAAGTCTCTCCTCATATGTCAGCGTGGCGGTCACACATGTCTCCTCGGTGTCTTGTGTCCGGGACATTGTAGGGACATTCTTGTTTTAACGTCGGACGGCTGTCCGGTGGGCGGTTCGTCAGCGCCGCGGCGAGGCGGCCAACGTTCGGCTCCCCACGCAATCAGGGTTCTGCCCACTCCGGCGATCTGGCCTCCAAGACATCGCGCCCGAGCTGCGTCAGCTCGCCACCAGCCTTGCCTGGCTTCGGCGGCGGCGTAGCAGGCCGCGTTGGCGAGCTTTCATAAGCGCGCCGCTCACAAAGGGCTCCGGGTACCCGTCCCCGAGGTGCTCTGAAGTGTCTTTGATCGGGCTTCGGCTGCCCGCCTGCAGCTGCTGGACGTAGAGGTTCGCAATCGCGGCGTATGCCTCGTCAGGCACGCGCTTTCCACGTCGTGTGTCGCCCAGCTTGAACCCGTCAAGTAGTGCCTGTAGACGCAGTCCATCCGGTCCCCTTGTGGGAAGGTCTCACCGGCGCTGCTTCACCCCCGAGAGGAAGTCACGGGCACGCTCGAGCGCTTCGCCTGGATC
>DATHJQ010000225.1:0-3722 GCA_035286505.1 Solirubrobacteraceae bacterium
CAGCGCGCGCTCGATCGCCGCACGCACCTGCGCCAGCGGCGGGTAGGGCGACTCGTTGCTGGCCAGGCGCACCAGCGGAGCCTCCTCGGCGTAGCCGCCGGCGACCGGGTAGGTGGGAAGCCTGCCTACGCGCTCTGAGAACTCGAGGGGCACGCGCCTATTGTGCCGCTTGTAAGTCTTCGCGCAGGACGCTCGCCTCTCCGAGATACACGTGCTGGGGGCGGTGGTCGTCATCGGCGTAGTAGTGGATCAGCACCCTGATGACGTGCTGCAGCGAGCGCGGCACGGCGATCTCTCGTGCGCACAGCAGCGGAACACCCTCGAAGCCAAGGCCGCGAGCGGCCACCGCGGGGAACTCGGCGTTGAGGTCGTTCGTGGCCGTGAATATGCAGCTGACGACGTTCTCGGGCGCCAGCGCGTTTCGCTGCATGATCTCCTGCATCAGCCTCGTCGTCGCGTCGAGGATGTCCTGTGAGTCGTTGCGCTGGACGCTGTTGGCGCCTCGCAGGGCGAAGAGTCGCATGGGCGCGATTGTGTCAGAGCGCCCGCAGCAGCCCCAGCTCCTCGTCGCTCAGGCGCCGGTGCTCGCCCTCGCCCAGGCCACCCAGGCCCAGCGGGCCGAAGCGCACGCGTCGCAGCGCGAGCACCGGATGCCCGACGGCTTCGCACATGCGCCGCACCTGGCGGTTGCGCCCCTCGTGAATCGTCAGCTCGATCTCCTGCTTGCCGAGGCGACGCACCTGCGCGGGCGCCGTCGGTCCGTCATCGAGCTGCACGCCGGCGCGCAGTCGCCGCAGGGCGTCCTCGCCGATCGGCCCGCCGCCCAGCATCGCCCGGTAGGTCTTGTCCACCTCGAAGCTCGGGTGCGTCAGCCGGTTGGCAAGCTCGCCGTCGTTGGTCAGCAGGATCAAGCCGCTGCTGTCGGCGTCCAGGCGTCCGACCGGATACAGGCGCGCCGCCTGCTCGCCGAGCAGATCGAGCACCGTCGCACGCCCGTGCGTGTCGCGCGCCGTCGACACGATGCCCACGGGCTTGTGCAGAGCCAGCGTGACGCGCTGCTCCGGGCCCTCCAGCTCGCGCCCGTCGACGCTCACGCGGCTGTCCGCAGCCACGTCGCGCGCCGGATCGACGGCGAGCTCCCCGTCGATGCTCACGCGGCCGGCGACGATCAGCTTCTCGGCCGCCCGGCGCGAGGCCACGCCCGCATGGGCCAGGTACTTGACCAGGCGCATCTGCTGCAACCATAGGCAGTCGTGGACCTGCCCCTGCTCGAGAAGACGCTCGCCGACCACGCCCAGCCGGGCTTTCGCGCCCGGCAGGTGTGGTCGTGGACCGCGCGTGGCGCGGGCAGCTTCGCCGAGATGACCGACCTGCCCGCCGCCCTGCGCGAGACGCTGACGCGCGAGCTGCCGTTCTCCAGCCTGACGCTGCGCGAGCAGGCGCGCGCCAGCGACGGCACCGTCAAGGCGCTGTTCGCCACCGCCGACGGCCGTCCCTTGGAGGCCGTGCTCATGCGCTATCGCGACGGGCGCCGATCGATCTGCGTCTCCTCGCAATCTGGCTGCCCGCTGACGTGCACCTTCTGCGCGACCGGCCAGATGCGCTTCGCGCGCAACCTGACGGCCTCGGAGATCATCGACCAGGCGCTGCACTTCCGTCGCCTCCAGGACGCGCCGCGGGGGGTCACCAACTGCGTGTTCATGGGCATGGGCGAGCCGATGCTCAACCTCGACAACGTGCTCGCGGCGTGCGAGCGCCTGCCCGACGTCGGCATCGGCCACCGCCACACGGCGATCTCGACCGTCGGCTGGATTCCCGGGATCGAACGGCTGGCCGAGCAGGACATGCCGCTGCGCCTGGCCCTGTCGCTGCACGCCGCCGACGACGCACTGCGTTCGCAGCTGATGCCGGTCAACGATCGTTACCCGCTGGCTGACGTGATCGACGCCTGTCGCGCCTTCTACGAGCGCAAGCGTCGGCGCGTGTTCGTCGAGTACGTGATGCTCGCCGGCGTCAACGACCGCTACGAGCAGGCGCTCGCGCTCGCGCGCGCGCTCGGGCCCAAGCGCGACGGCGAACGCTCGATCTTCAAGGTCAACCTGATCCCCTACAACCCCACAGACTCGCCCTACGAGGGCTCCACGCGCGCCTCCATCGCCGCCTTCCGCGACGCGCTGCTCGCCAACGACGTCCCAGCCACGATCCGCCTCACCCGCGGGCGCGACATCGACGCCGCCTGCGGACAGCTCGCCGCCAAGTTCTCCTAGCTCGCGCGGGCCTCGCCGGCTCTGAGCAAGCGCTCGCGCAGCTCGGCCTGCTCCTCGGGCGTCGGGTCCCAACGGGCGACGTCGGGCAGCTCCTCGAGCGTGCGCAGGCCGAACAGCTTGAGGAACTGCGTGGTCGTGCGGTAGACGACGGCGCCGAACTGCGAGTGCCCGGCCTCGTCGATCAACCCGCGGTCGAGCAGCGTGGCGACGGCGGAGTCGGCGCTGACGCCGCGGATGCGCGCGATCTCCGGGCGTGAGACGGGCTGCAGGTAGGCGACGATGGCCAGCGTCTCGGCCTGCGCGGGCGTCAGCGTCGACACGCGCGGTCGGCTGAACAGACGTCGTGCGGCGTCCTCGGACTCGGGATCGCTGGCCAACGTCCAGCCGCCGCCCAGCTCGCGCAGGACGATGCCCGAGCTCCCCGGCGCGTGACGCTCTGAAAGCAGCGCCAGCGCAGCCGACACGGCCCCCTCTCCGGCCTGCGTCGCTTCGGCCAGCTCGGTCGCGCTCAGCGGGTCGGTCGAGAGGAACAGCAGCGCCTCGATGGTGCGCGCAAGCCGCGGAGCGTCGTCGGGGGCATCGCTCACCCCGCCAGCCCTCCGACCGGCGCGCCGGCAAGTGAGACCGAGCCCGCGGGCGCCGCGCGCTGGGGCGAGCGCACGTCGATCTCGCCGAAGCTCTCGCCCTGCTCCCAGTCGGCCTCGCCGCGCTTGTAGAGCTCGAGCAGCGCGAACAGCGTCACGGCGACGGTCATGCGGTCGGCGCCGCGCACGGCCTCCTCGAAGCTGAACGCGCCACGGCGCAACAGGCCGCGCAGCACCGCCAGGCGCTCGGACACGGCGACGCGGGGCGTGGACACGTGGCGCAGGCTGATCTCGGGCGGCATCGTCAGCAGGCGGCCCATCGCCTCGCCGAGCGCCAGCGGGTCTTGCGAGCCGTCGCCGGCGGGCACGACCGTTCGCCGCAGGCCGGGCGGCAGGGGCGCCTCGCGAAAGCGCACGCCGCGCTCGGCGGCCAGCAGCTCGCCGAGATGCCCTGCGGCCGCGCGGTAGCGCCGCGCGTCGAGCATCCGCGCGAGCAGCTCCTCGGCCGCCTGCTCGGGCTCGATGTCCAGCTCCTCGTCCTCCTCGCCCATCAGCATCAGCCGGGACTTCAGCTCCAGCAGCGCTGCGATCAAGACGATGAACTCGGTGGCCGTCTCCAAGTCCAGCTCGCCGCGCTCCTCGAGGTGGTCGAGGTAGGCGAGAACGACCTCGGCGAGCTGCAGCTCGAGCAGGTCGACCTCTTCGCGCAGCACGAGCGTCAGCAACAGGTCGAAGGGCCCGGTGAAGACCTCCAGGTCGAGCTCGAGCGTCGAAATGCTCATGTGCTCAAGCTACTGACCGGTCCTGACGTGGGCCGCCGACTCCCATGCGCTCGCGCACGTCGGCGAGCGTCTCGGCCGCGATCGCCTTT
>DATHJQ010000226.1:0-3713 GCA_035286505.1 Solirubrobacteraceae bacterium
GACCAGCAGCCAGAGGAAGTTCTTGTTGGTCAGGCCCTTCTCGTAGCGCAGGCCCTCGTCGGACAGGTTCGCGTTGACGTGCTCGCGATACTCGGTGTTGGCGTCCAGGCGCTCCTGGCACTCGGACTGGGCGCCCTGGCAGGTCGAGCAGATGTTCATCATCAACTCCGCGCCCTCGACCTGCTGGGCGAGCGCGAAGGTGCGCGCGTTGAGCGTGTCGGCGAGCTCCTGGTTGTGCTCGGCGATCACGCCGGCGCCGGTGCAGCAGGCGCGGTCCAGCTCGACAAGCTCGATGTCCAGCAGCGGCGCGACCTGCGCCATCGAGCCGTGCAGCTCGGGCGTGAAGCCGCGGCTGACGCATCCGGGCCAGTAGGCGACCTTCATTGCTCGCTCCCTTCCGTGTCTGAGCTGGATGCGTCTGCTCCCTCGCCCGGGCCCTCGCCGGTCGGGTCGTCCTCGCGCGGCGCGTGCTGCTCGCCGCCGGGCACGTCCGGGTTCTCCGAGCCCGCGGGATCGGCCTGCGGCGTCGTCTGGCTGGAAGCCTCGCCGGCCGGCGCCGAGGCGTCGGCGCCCTGGCCGTCGTTCAGCGGCTCGGCCGTCGCCGCCCCTTCGGGACCCGGCGCCGAGGTGGCGCCCTGCTCTGCGCCGGAGACGGCGTCTTCGTCCTCGCCGGCGATGTACAGGTTCAGCTCGAAGCGCTGCTCGCGGCCCTCGACCTTGTCGTATATCGCCTGCACTGACTTCAGGTCGTCTTTCGGGATCCTGTGCGGTTTGAGCGCGCCCATCGGCGTCACCTTGCCGCGCAGCAGCGCCTTGAGGATGGATGGCAGCGAGCTCAGCAGCTCCTTGCCGGCGGGCGGCGCGAATTTGCCGAACCACGAGTTGCCGCCGTAGGAGCGGGGCAGGAGCTCGGCCTCCCACAAGAGGCCGTTGTCCTTGATCAGCTTCGTGAACGCCGCCTCGTGGCGCTCGCCGTTGTTCTTGTCGACGATGTGGTGGTCGTTGGTGGCGATGCGCCGCAGGCGCATGATCTGGCCCATCGGGTTGACGTCCTTGGGGCAGGCCTCGACGCACTTGAAGCAGTGCGTGCAGTCGAAGATGCCCTCGGGATCTTGGGCGAGGTCGTTGAGGCGCTCGAACTGCTGGTCGTCGCGCGGGTCGCCGACGAAGCGATAGGCCTTGGCCAGCGCGGCCGGCCCGATGAAACCCGGGTCGACCTCCATGGCCAGGCAGTCCGACACGCACGCGCCGCACTGGATGCAGGCCATCGTCTGCGTGACGTCGACCATGTTCTCGTGCGGCACGAGGTACTCGCGCTCGGGCACGGGCTGCTTGGCGATCAGCCACGGCGTGACGCGGCGGACCTTCTTCCAATGCACGGCGTCCATGTCGACGATCAGGTCCTTGAGCACCGGCATGTTGCCCATCGGCTCGATCTCGATGACGCCGTCCTTGGCGCTCTTCAGGGCGGCGTCGAGGTGCGTGTGGCAGGCGAGCGCCGGTTCGCCGTTGACGCGCACGCCGCAGGAGCCGCAGATCGCCTGGCGGCAGGAGCAGCGGATGCCGATGGAGCCGTCGAAGCGGTCCTTGGCCTGCAGGATCGCCTCGAGCACCGAGCGGTGCGGCTCGAGCTCGACGGTGTGCTCGTCCCAGTACGGCGCCTCGCCGGACTCCGGGTCATAGCGGCGAACGCGGAAGCTGAACTCCTGCGGCGGATTGTGTGTCTCGGCCATCAGTACTTCCTCTCCTCGGGCTGCCACTGGGTGATCGCCACCGGCGAGTAGCTGACCTGCGGACCGTCTGCGTCGAGCGTGATGTCGATGTGCTTGAGCCACTGCTCGTCGTTGCGCTCGGGGAAGTCCGTGCGGAACTGCGCGCCGCGCGACTCCTTGCGCTCGATCGCGCCGACGACGGTCGTCTCGGCGCAGTCGATCATGTAGCTCAGCTCGATCGCGCCGAGCACGTCCTGGTTGAAGACCGTGCCGCGGTCGTCGATCCAGGCGCTGTCGGACTCCTCCTTCAGCCGCGCGATCGTCTCGCGCGCGCTCTGCAGTCCCTGCTCGTCGCGGAACACGGCGGCCTTGGCGTTCATCAGCTCGCCGAGCTCGTTCTTGATCTCCGACACGCGCCTGCCCTCACGCGGGCGGTTGACGATCGCGTCGATCGCGTCGGAGTCGCGGCGCAGCTGCGAGCGCGAGTCGACCTCGGGCATCGCCATGCTCGCCGCGCGTGCGGCCGCGTGCTCGCCCGAGCGCCGCCCGAAGATCAGCGTGTCCAGCAGCGAGTTGGCGCCGAGGCGGTTGCCGCCGTGGACGGACACGCAGGCGACCTCGCCGGCGGCGTACAGCCCGGTGATCGGCGTCTGCCCGTCGATGTCGGTCTTGACGCCGCCCATGATGTAGTGCTGGCCGGGGCGGATGGTGATCGGCTCGCGCGTGATGTCCACGCCGGCGAAGTCCTTGCCGAGGTTGACGATCTCTCGCAGCGCCTCCAGCGTGCGCTTGCGCGGCACGACGGTCACGTCGAGGTGGATGCCGACGCCGCCCGGCCCGACGCCGCGGCCCTCGTTGATCTCGATCTGCTCGGCGCGCGAGACGACGTCGCGCGAGGCCAGCTCCATCTTGTTCGGCGCCGACTTCTCCATGAAGCGCTCGCCCTCGGAGTTGAGCAGGTGCGCGCCCTCGCCGCGGGCGCCCTCGGTGATCAGGATGCCAGTCTCGACCAGGCAGGTCGGGTGGTACTGCACCATCTCCATGTCCATCAGCGGCGCGCCCGCGCGGTAGGCCATGGCGATGCCATCGCCGGTGACGATCAGCCCGTTGGTCGTGGGCTTGTAGGCCTGCCCGGCGCCCCCGCACGCGAGGATCACGTTCTTGGCGGTGAAGGCCTCCATACGCCCGCTGCGCACATCGCGCGCGATCGCCCCGCAGCAGCCGCCGGCCTCGTCGCGCAGCAGCGACGTGGTGAACCACTCCTCGTAGCGCTCGACCGTCTCGTGGTGCTTCATCAGCTGCTCGTAGAGCACGTGCAGCAGCGCCTGCCCGGTGATGTCGGCGACGTAGGCCGTGCGCTTCATGGACGCGCCGCCGAACGCGCGCAGATCCATCTCGCCGCGGTCGTTGCGGTGGAAGGTGACGCCCATGTGCTCCAGGTGCATCACCTCGCCGGGCGCCTCCGAGCACATCACCTCGATGGCGTCCTGGTCGCCGAGGAAGTCCGAGCCCTTGACGGTGTCGTAGGCGTGCGAGCGCCAGTCGTCGTCGACGCTGATCGCCGCGTTGATGCCGCCGGCCGCGGCGACGGAGTGCGAGCGCACGGGGTGGACCTTGCTCATGATCGCCACGCTCGCGCCCTCGCGGGCGGCCGCGAGGGCCGCGCGTTGGCCTGCGAGACCGGCCCCGATGATCAATACGTCGTGTGCTGGCATGGCTCTCTGAGGTCGGCTGCGTGGGCAAAGGGGGGTCGCTGCGCGGAGGACTCTATAACGCTTGAGCGCTGCGACCGTCTCACGCTCAGGTGGCCGTGCGCAGCGCGCGGCGGACCTCGGCGAGCGTCACGACGCCGCGCAGGACGCCTTCCTGATCGACGGCGACCATCGCGCCGAGCCGGCCGAGGCCCTCCGAGCCCAGCAGCGATTCCAGCGGTTCGGCCTCGTCGATGCGCACGTGTATGTCCTCGTCGAGCACGTCCACTACGGGCAGTGCCGGGCGGCC
>DATHJQ010000227.1:0-5674 GCA_035286505.1 Solirubrobacteraceae bacterium
CCGGCCGATCCGCCGGCGGCGCGCCGGGCGCAGTCTCCCCGCCGGTCGCCGGGGCCGTCGCGGACGCGGCTGCCGTTGCGGCGGCGTCTGCGGCGGGTGAGCCATTGGCCGACGTGGGGGACGCCGCCGACGGCACGGCCGGGGCTTCCTCGGTGAATGGCGCGGCGCTCGCGTCGAGCTCCTCGAGACGCATTAGCACGACCGTGATGTTGTCCCGGCCGCCCGCCTCGTTGGCTGCGGCTATCAGCGCCTCGCCCCTGTCGCGCAGCGTCTCTTGCGCACCCAGCAGCTCGGCGAGACGGTCCTCCGTGACCATCGTCGTCAGCCCGTCGCTGCACAGCAGGTACATGTCGCCGTCGCGCGCCGAGTAGGAGCGCGTGTCGACCTCGACGGCCCCCTCCGGGCCGAGCGCGCGTGTGATCACCGAACGCTGTGGGTGCTCGACGGCTTCCTCGGGCGTGAGCCGTCCCTGGCGCATCACCTCGTCGACCAGCGAATGGTCGTCGGTCAGGCGCACCAGCTCGCCGTCGCGAAAGCGATAGGCGCGACTGTCGCCGACGTGCGCAATCGACACGTCTCGCTCGCCGACATAGATGGCCGTGAGCGTCGTGCCCATGCCGGCCTGCTCGGCGTGACTGTGCGACAGCTCGTGTATGCGCGAGTTGGCCTCGCGCGTCAGCTCGGCCAGCGCCGCCTCCGGCGCAGACGCGTCTCGCAGCCCCGCCTGAAACGACTCGACGGCGAGGCGCGATGCGACCTCACCGGCCTGCGCGCCGCCCATCCCGTCGGCGACCACGAACAGCGGCGCACGTGCAAGCAGGGAGTCCTCGTTGGCGCGCCGCTGGCGCCCGGTGTCCGTCCCCGCGTACTGCTCGGCCACGCGCAGCACGTCAGTCGACCTCGAAGGTGAACTCGCTGTCGCCGATGCGCACGCGATCGCCGGGGTGCAGCGGCCGCGGCGACTGCAGCACCTCCTCGTTGAGGTAGGTGCCGTTGGTCGAGCCGAGATCCTCGATCACGACGATGTTGCCCTGCTCGTAGATGCGCGCATGACGAGACGAGGCGAACGGGTCCTCCAGGCGGATCTCCGCGCGGTCGCCGCGTCCCAGCACGAGGTCACCGTCGATGTCGTAGATCATGCCCGACTCGTGCCCCGGCGCCCGCACGACGACGAGCTGCGCAGAGCGATCTGCGAGGTCGGCGCCGGCCGGCGCCGAGGCCGAGTGCAGGCCCGTGGCGTCGGCTGCGATCGGCGCCTGGGCGCCGCGCTCGGCTGCGAGCGCGCCTTCACCACGGCGCAGGTCGCGCCGCGCGCTGCGTGCGACCCACAGCACGAACAGGTAGAGGACGGCGAGGAAGCCGAACTTCAACGCGACCGATACAGGCGCAAGCGTCGTCATCCAAGCTCGAAGACGATCTCCGTCGAGCCCAGCTCGACGTGGTCTCCCGCTTTCAATGCCTGCGCCCCGCGCAACGTCCGGCCGTTGAGGCGCACGCCGTTGGTCGAGCCGAGGTCCGCCACCGTCCAGCCCGCGTCTCCCGGCCTGATCTCGGCGTGGCGGCGTGAGATTCCAGCGTCGTCGAGCACGATGTCGCAGTCGCGGCTGCGCCCGATCGTCGCGCCCCGCGGTCCGATCGGCAGGCGTCGCCCAGAGACCACGACCAGCGCCCGTGTCGGTCGGTCCTGCGCCTCGACGACCTGTCCGCGCACCCGCGCCGAGGTGCTGTAGATCATCGTTTCGCCATGCTCTGCGATCGGCTCGGGCTCCTGCGACGCGGCGGCATGGGCCGCCTCACTCTGACCGTTCGGGCGGACCAACTGCGCCTGAATCCCGAATTCGCCGAGCGCCAAATGCTCGTCGGTGTGAAAGGAGATGATCGGGCTGGCCGTCAGGATCAGCTCCTCGCGCCGCGCGTGCTCGAGCAGGTAAGCGCACAGCTCGTCGATCACCTCGTGCTCGACGCCCTCGTAGCGAGCGCGGTCCTGCGGCGACAGCCACACCGAATATTCGTTGGGCGCGTACACGCGCGAAACCGACATCGTGCGGTGCTCGTCCATCTCGCGCGCCAGCTTGCGCGCGAGTTCCATCGGGCGCACCTCCGAGCGAAACAGGCGCCCGAAAGCGCCCTCGACGAGGTTGGCGATCGTTGTCTCGACGCTCTTGAGGACGTTCATTCTCGCTGCCAGCTCGGGGGGGCTCGGTCTGGCCGTGAGGCCATGCTACGTCAGACAGGGCCGCGCAGAGCGCGGGCGGCGACGGCGAGCGCTGCGCCGAGCACGGCGCCGGCGGCGGCGCCCCGCGGGTCGACCTGCATGGCATGTCCCTGAGCGTTCGAGGCCAGCAGCGGCGTCACGATCACCAGCGCGGCCGACCAAACGCTCACGGCGATCAGGTCCAGGGCGGCGTTGCGCCCGCGCACGATCAGCCCCAACAGCAGCGCGCCGACCGCCCACGACGTCGCGCCGAGCAGCACGCCGACGCTCAGCAGCGGCGCGATCACGTGCACGGCCGCCGCGTTCAGCGAGCCCTCCCAGACGTCGCGCGGCGGCGTGTCCGCAGCCGCTCCCAGCCACAAGCGATGAGCGAGCAGCGGCTCGGCGAGCGTCAGCCACCAATAGCCGACGGCCGCAAACGCGGCGCGCATACGCCAGCGTCTGGCCTGTCCGGCGATCGCCGGAAACGCGCCGGCCAGGCCGACGACGCCCAACAGCGGCGCGAGCGCGCACAGCAACCACCCGCCCGAGCCGCCCTGCGCCCTGCGCCCGACCGGCAGCAGGACGATCGGCGCCAACGCCGCCAGCGCCAGCAGCCCCGCGCCCGGGCGTCCGGCAACCGACTGCCACAGCAACAGCACAAGCGCGACCGCCAGCCAGACGATGCGCGGAAGCCCCCAGCTTTCTGCCTGCACGATCGACTGCGCAGCCGCCGGTGATTCAGGCGGCTGGGCCCGTGGCGGTGACGTGTCCTCAGGTGCAGCCGGCGCCCGGGCGTGCCGCGGTGCCCGTGCAGCGGCGAGCGGGGGTGCGATGGCAGGACCGACAAGCGCCTCCGGCTGCACCCACGTAGCGTCCAGGCCGGCATCCAGAGTCCGGCGCTCACCCCTGCGCGCCCCGCCGACGATCGTCGCGGTGCCAGGCGCCGGCGAGCTCTCTCCCAGAGCCTGCTCCAGCGCCTGGCCAAGCTCCTGAAGCGTGCCCCTGGCCGCCGGCGAGCGGAGCAGGCAGCGGTCGATCGTCCGCGTCAGCTCGCGCGAAAGGTCACGGCGCTCGCGCGCGAGCGAACGGATCGGACTGCCGATGCGCCGCGCCGTCTGCGCCGGCGTCGCCCCGCGCACGGGATTGAACCCGCACAGCGCCTCGTACAGCACCAGCGCCAGCGAGTACACATCGACCGGCTCGCCGGCCTCGCGGCCCTCGCTCTGCTCCGGCGCCATGTACGCCAGCGTGCCCATCACGTCACCGGTGCGCGTCAGCACGTCCTCACCGGTCAGCCGCGCCCCGCCGAAGTCCGTCAGCTTGGCGACGCCGACGTGCGCTCTCGCTCCCGGCGCGCTCGCGTGCGCCTGCGGCGTGTCGCTCGGAATGAGCACATTGTGCGGCTTGACGTCGCGGTGCACGACCCCGCGCGCGTGGGCGTGTGACAGCGCGCTGCACAGCGCGCTGCCGATCCGCAGGATCTCCTCGTCGGCGAGCGAGTCCTCGGCGATTCTGTGTGCGAGCGTGTCGCCGTCAACCAGCTCGGAGATCAGGTAGAAGGCGTCGTGCACGGGACGCGCCTCGTACAGCGCCACGATCGCCGGGTGCGCCAGTCGAGCGCTCGCCAGCGCCTCGCGCGTGACGCGCTCCGCGTCCTCTCCGGGCGCCAGCGCAACGCGCTTGACGGCCACGTCGCGGCGAAGCTGCTCGTCGTATGCGCTCCACACGACGCCAAAGCCGCCCGCGCCGAGGCGCTCGCGCAAGCGGTAGCGCCCGAGCACCAGCGTCTGCTCGGCGGGGCCGTCCGCCCAGGCTTCTGGCGCGCGCGCGCTTGCGCGAGGCCGAGACGGCGCGACGAGGGTACGATCGACGAAGGTCTGCGACTCCACCGGCTCCTGCGTTCGCCGTGAGGCGTTGCACTCCCTGCCGCTCGCGGCAGGAGAAAGCGTGCTGAGCGAGAAGTTGCAAAATGGTCAGGGAGGTGGCCGGCAGTCATACTGGGCTCCCTCCGGAATCCCTGCAAGGAGCAGCTTTTGTCGTTCTTCGACGACGGCGACGAGACAGAGTCCCAGCCGTCGGCTCGGTCGCCTCGCCAGCCTCAGCGCCCGAAACCCCGCCGCCCCCAGCGCGCGAGCGGCTCGCTGCCCCTGGACCAACACACGCTGATGGTCCGCCGCCGCGTCGCGGCAGGCGTCGGCGTGGTGCTGCTGATCCTGATCATCCTACTCATCAACGGCTGTCTCAAAGGACAGAAAACCCAGGCGCTGAAGGACTACAACCACGAAGTCTCAACGCTCGTGCAGGAGTTCGACGAACACGTCTCGCGCCCGCTGTTCTCGGCTCTCACCGGGTCGGGCGCCAAGTCGGCGCTGAACGTCGAGGTGCAGATCAACCAGCTGCGCCTGCAGGCCCAGGATCTCGCCGAGCGTGCGAAGCATCTCAGCGCTCCGGGCGAGATGTCCGGCGCCCAGAGCAGCCTGCTGCTGGCCTTCAACCTTCGCTCTGAAGCCGTGACCAAGGTCGCGGCGCTGGTGCCCACGGCGCTCGGCGGCCAGGGCAAGCAGGCGATCACGCAGATCGCCGGCGACATGGAGATCTTCCTGGCCTCCGACGTCCTGTACTCCCAGCGCGTCGCGCCGCTGATCCAGCAGGCGCTCGACGACGGCGGGGTCCAGGGACTCACGACGGCTCCCTCGCGCTCGCTTCCGAACATCGGCTGGCTCGAACCGACGAGCGTCGAAAGTCGCATCACCGGCCAGTCCGCCAACAAGCAGAACGAAGAAAACACGTCCGGCACGCACGGCAGCTCGCTCACCGGCGTGAGCGTCGGCGCCAACACACTCGCGCCCGAACCGACGCTCAACCACGTCAGCGGCGGCAGCACCCCCACGTTCACCGTCAACGTCGAAAACGGCGGCGAAAGCGTAGAGACCAACGTCAAGGTCAACGTCGTCGTGACCGCCGGCGGCCAGCAGTTCAAGGCCTCGCACGCCGTCGAAAAGGCCGAACCCGAAAAGACCGTCAGCGTCGACATCCCCGTCAACGGCGTCCCCCTCGGCGAGGCCGCCAAGGTCGAAGTCAACGTCGAAAAAGTCCCCGGCGAGACCAACACCGAAAACAACAAGGGCACCTTCCTAGCCGTGTTCGCCAAATAGCGCGCTGCGCGAAGTCCTCACCCCCCAACAACCCCTCGCCCCCACCGGCTAAGTTGTGCCGATGCTCCCCCTCGCCACGAAGCTCACCGAAACACAGGGCATCGTCGCGCTGGCGGCGGCGGGCGTCGCGGTGATCGCGCTGCTCTGCTGCGCGGCGCTGATGCTGAGCCTGCGCCGTTTGCGCCGCGCTCAACAGGTCGTGCTCGGCGATGCCGGACAGCAGGATCTCGTGGCGCATGCGGCGCGCGTCCAGGATGCCTTTGAAGCGCTGCGCACGTACGTCGACGACGTGGCGCTGCGTCTCGACGATCGCCTCGCAGGG
>DATHJQ010000228.1:0-3078 GCA_035286505.1 Solirubrobacteraceae bacterium
TGTTCGTCGGTCCCGGCGAGGAGGTGTACGAGGGGATGATCATCGGCGAGAACTCCCGCTCTGAGGACCTCGACGTCAACCCGGTCAAGGAAAAGCACCTGACGAACATGCGCTCGTCCACCTCAGACGTGCTCGTGCGCCTGGACGCGCACCGCAAACTGACGCTCGACGAGGCGCTGGAGTTCGTGCGCGAGGACGAGGCCGTCGAGGCGACGCCGACGTCCGTGCGCATGCGCAAGGTCGAGCTGGACAGGGTGCAGCGTTTGAAGACGGCCAGGCAGGCACGCAAATGAGTGCTTCGCTCGCGGCGCGCACATGCAGCTGACGCCCGACGCGGCCCACGTTGCGAGCGGCGCAGCCGGCGCTCCGCTCGACCGTCGGATCCGTGTGCGGGGACTGGTCAAGTCGTTTCGCGGCCCGCACGGCCCGATCGAGGCGGTGCGCGGCGTCTGCTTCGACATCTCGGCCGGCCAGACGGTCGCCCTGCTCGGGCCCAACGGAGCGGGCAAGTCGACGACGATCGACATGCTGCTCGGACTGCTGGCGCCCGACGCCGGCGAGGTTTCGCTGTTCGGCCGCCCGCCCGCGGAGGCGGTCGCCGCAGGCGCAGTCGGCGCGATGCTGCAGACGGGCGACCTGATCCGCGACCTGTCGGTACGTGAGCTGGTCACGATGATCGCCTCGCTGTATCCGGCGCCGCTGGCCGTCGAGGACGCGCTGGCGCTGACCGGCGCCGGCGAGTTCGCCGCACAACGCACGCAGAAGCTCTCCGGTGGGCAGACCCAGCGCGTGCGCGCGGCGGTCGCGCTCGTCAGCGACCCGCAGCTGCTCGTGCTCGACGAGCCGACGGCGGCGATGGACGTCGAGGGCCGCCACGCGTTCTGGCGCACGATGCGCGAGTTCGCCGCGCGCGGCAAGACGATCCTGTTCGCCACGCACTACATCGAGGAGGCCGACGCCTACGCCGACCGCGCCGTGCTGATGGCGCACGGCAGGCTCGTGGCCGACGGCCCGACGACAGAGATCAAGGCGCGGGTCGGCACGCGCACGATCCGCGCGACGCTGCCCGGCGCGGACGTGCAGGCGCTTGGGCGGCTGCCGGGAGTGACCGGCGCGGAGCTGCGCGGCGAGGCCGTCGTGCTGACGTGCTCGGACTCCGATGCCGCGGTCCGCGCATTGCTGGCGCAGTACGCGGGCGCGCGCGACGTCGAGATCGCCGCCGCCGGGCTGGAGGAGGCGTTCCTGGAGCTCACCGCGGACGGCGGAGCTTCGCCCGCGTCCACCGGGGAGGCCTCGCCGTGATGAACGAGTCGAGCCGGTTCCCGGTCACCTACATCCGCTACGAGCTGCTGCGCACGTTTCGCAACCGCCGCTTCTTCATCCTGTCGCTGGCGTTTCCGCTCGTGCTCTACTTCATGATCGCCGGCCCCAGTCGACACGAGCACGACCTCAACGGGTCGGGCATCTCCGCGCCGCTGTACTTCATGGTCGGGATGGCCTCGTGGGGGACGATGACGGCGATGCTCTCCTGTGGCGCGCGCATCGCCGCCGAGCGCGCGGTTGGCTGGAACCGCCAACTGCGCATCACGCCGCTCTCCCCGCGGGCCTACTTCCGCGCCAAGGTGCTGACGGGGTACGCGATGGCGCTCGTCAGCATGGCAGTCCTGTACGTCGCCGGGCTCAGCCTCGGCGTCAGCCTGCCGGCGAGCTCGTGGCTGAAAATGAGCTATCTGATCCTCGTCGGCCTGATCCCCTTCGCAGCCCTCGGGATCCTGCTGGGGCACGTGCTGACGCCGGATTCGATTGGGCCGGCGCTCGGCGGCGGGGTGGCGCTGCTGGCGTTCCTGGGCGGCACCTGGTTCCCGATCACCGGCGGGTTCCTCCACGACTTCGGGCAGTACCTGCCCTCCTGGTGGCTTGTGCAGGCGAGCCACGTGGCGCTCGGCGGCCACCCCTGGCACACGAAGGCATGGCTCGTGATGGCCGCCTGGACGGCGCTTCTGAGCGTGCTCGCGGTGCGCGCCTACCGCCGCGACACGGGCCGGGTCTAGGCATTAGGGTACGCCCCGTGAATCGACCGACCAGAGCCCTGACGGGCTTCGCGCTGGCCGTCTGCGTGGCCTTCGCCTCGCTCGTCCCGGACGCGCTGGCGGCCGAAGCGAAGACCGACTACACGCACGAGAGCGAAGCCGCCTTCGAGAAGCAGCTCGCCTCCAAGCAGATCCGCAGCGCGATCGTCAACAAGCGCCTGCGCACGGTCCGCGTGACGCTCAAGGACGGCACGCGCGTGCTCGGCCGCTATCCCAAGCACCAGGCGCCGCAGACGATCGCGCGCCTGCAGGCGCAGGGCGCGACGGTGACCGTGCTGGCCAAGAAGCAGGCCGAACAGGAAGCCGGCAAAAAGCCCAAGCACCACAAAATCCGCTACATCGTCGGCGGCGTGCTGATCGTCGTGATCCTGATCGTCGGCGCCGTGCTGCTCGTCAATCGCCGCCGCCGGCGCGACTGAAGCGGCCGCCGAGACCGCCGCGACGCGCGTGCGCCGAGCGCGCCGCCGCGAAGTCGCCTCGGCCATGCGCAGGACGGTGATGTGCTCGGCGTTCGGCGGCAGCGCGTAGGCGGGCACGATCCAGCCGGGACCGCCGCGACGCTTATACAAGAACGAGACTCAGTCTTGCTATGGTCGCGCGATGGGCGTGCCGGCGATCGTGTTGGACGCCGCCGCCGTGCGCATCGGCCGGCGGACGATCTGGAGCGACGTGTCGATGCGCGTCGAGGTCGGCGAGTTCGTCGCGCTGCTCGGCGCCAACGGATCGGGCAAGTCGACGCTGCTGCGAGCCCTGTTGGGCGCTCTGCCAGCTTCGGCGGGCCGGATCGAGGTGCTCGGCCGCGCGCCCGGCGCGGCCAGCGGCGAGATCGGCTATCTGCCGCAACGACGCTCGTTTGCGCCGCAGACGCGCCTGCGCGGCGTCGACGTGGTGCGCCTGGGGTTCGACGGAGATCGCTGGGGCGTGCCGCTGCCGCTGTCCTGGGGTCGCGGCGCCGCCCGCGCGCGCGAGACGCGCCGGCGCGTGGCCG
>DATHJQ010000229.1:0-3454 GCA_035286505.1 Solirubrobacteraceae bacterium
CGGCCTGACCGGGATCATCCTCGCCTCTCCCCCGCTGGACTACGGCTTGAACATGTCCTACTTCGTCGTCGCGCACTTCCACTACACGATCTTCGCCGGCAGCGCCTTCGGGCTGTTCGGGGGCATCTACTACTGGTTTCCCAAGCTCACGGGAGCGCTGCTGCGCGAGCGACTGGGCAAGCTGCAGTTCCTGCTGATGGCGATCGGGACGAACCTGACGTTCTTTCCGATGTTCGTGCTCGGCGCCGAGGGGATGACGCGCCGGATCGCGCTGTATCCGACTTCGACCGGCTGGCAGCCGCTGAACGTGCTGGCGACCTTCGGCGCGTTGGTGATCGCGCTTTCGGTGCTGCTGTTCCTGATCAACGTGTGGGTCTCGCTGCGCTCGCGCGAGCCGGCCGGCGACGATCCCTGGCAAGGCCAGACGCTTGAGTGGGCGACGAGCTCGCCGCCGCCGCGACACAACTTCGACGCGCTGCCGCCGATCCGCTCGTTCGCGCCGCTGCTGGACGCCCGCGAAGCGGCGCAAGAGGCCACGGCGCGCGCCCGCGGCGACGTGGCCGAGGGGGCGCCCGCATGAGGCGCGCGGCGATCGTGCTGCTCGCCTGGGGTGCGTGGCTGGGCGTGATGACCGCCGCGCAGGCGCCGTTCAGGTCGATCAAGGGACCATTCGGCGTGCACTGGATCGAGGCGGCGATGCTCGGCGGCGCCGCTGCCACGTGCGTGCTCGCCGGGCTCGTGCTGTGGGCGCTTGACGCGCGCGCCGGCGAGCGCGAGTCCGCACGCGTGCTCGCGACCGACTCGCTCGCCACGACGACGCTGGTCGCCGGCCTTGCGCTCGCGCTGCTCGGCGCGGGCTTCGGGCTGTGGCTGATCCTGATCGGCGCAAGCGTGGCGGCGCTCGGCGCCGGCGGCCTGGCGCGTGAGACGCGAGCGCGTAGACGCGGCCATCGCGGCGAAGGCGCGCCATGAGCGTCGTGCCACAGCCGACGATCGGCAGGCTGCTGGGCGCGTGGACGCCCGACGCGGGCCTGGTCGCCGCACTGGCCGTCGCGGCGCTGCTGTACCTGCTCGCCGTGCGACGCCGGCGGCGCGGATGGCCGGTATGGCGTACGTGCTCGTTCATGGTCGGGCTGCTCGCGCTGGCCGTCGCGCTGATGTCGGGCGTCGACAGCTACGCCGAGCAGCTGCTGTCGGTGCACATGGCCCAGCACCTGCTGCTCTCGCTGGTCTCCCCCGCCCTGCTGCTGAGCGCAGCGCCGATCCGCCTGGCGCTCGGCTCCAGCCCGGCGCGCGTGCGCGCCGGGCTGGCGGCGGCGCTGTCGAGCCGCACGCTGCGCACGCTGAGCAACCCGGCGGTCGGCTTCGCGCTGTTCGCGACCACGATGCTCGCGACTCACCTCACCGGTCTGTTCGAGCTGGCGCTGAAAGACCAGACCGCGCATGCATTCGAGCACGCCGCGTATTTCTGGTCGGGCGTGCTGCTGCTGGCGCCGCTGATCGCAGCGGACCCGCTGGCGCACCCGCCGGCTCCGCTGGCCCGCTTCTGCTGGCTGATGGGCGCGATGACCGTGATGTCCGTGCCCGGCGCGCTGCTGACGTTCGCGACCGGCGTGCGCTATCCCTCCTACCTGGCTGCGGCGCGCGCGCTGGGGCGCTCGGCTCTGGCCGACGAGCATCTGGCTGGCGTGATCATGTGGGTCGGCGGCGGCTTGGCGATGTTCGCCCTGGCGCTCGCCGTGGCGATGTCGGCGATGCTCGCCGAAGAGCGCCGGCAGGAGCGTCGCGAGCTGCACGGAGGGCCGGTCGAGACGATCGAGAAGCGGCCCCGGGCGGTCGGCGCATGAGACGGCGGCTGACGGCGCTCGCTGCGGTGCTCTGCGGCGGCCTTGCGCTGCTGCAGCTCGCCGCGGCACAGGGCAACTCGCAGCGGCCCACGACGACGGCCGCGGCAGCGCCGAGCGCGAGCTCGCCGGCGGGCGCCACCACCGCGACGGGCGCACAGAGCGCACTGGTCGCGCGCGGGCACGCGCTGTTCGTGTCCTCGTGCGCGTCGTGCCACGGGATGAGCGCGCAGGGCATTCGCGGACGCGCGCCGAGCCTGCATGGCGTGGGCGCTATGGCGGCGGACTTCTACCTGCAGACGGGACGGATGCCGTTGCCGTCGCCACGCGTGCAGCCACTGCGCACCAAGCCGGCCTTCCCGCCGCGCCAGATCGATGCGCTGGTGGCGTACGTCGGCTCGTTCGGCGGTCCGCCGATCCCCGTCGTGCATCCCTCGCGCGGCTCGCTGGCCGACGGGCAGCGGCTGTTCGGCCTGGACTGCGCGGGCTGTCACACGATCCAGGGCCAGGGCGGGATCGTGACGGGCGCGATCGTGCCGTCGCTGAACCGGGCGACGCCGCGGCAGGTCGCACAGGCGATTCGCATCGGCCCCTACGTGATGCCGCGCTTCGGCGCCGGGGAGCTGTCGGAAGGCCAGGTGGACTCGCTGGCGCGCTACGTGCAGAGCATCCAGCATCCGGACAACCGCGGCGGGTGGGGACTCGGGCGGATCGGACCGATCCCCGAGGGGATGGTCGCGTGGCTGCTGGCGGCGGCGTCGCTGCTGCTGATCGCCCGGCTGATCGGCGAGCGCATGCCCGACCAGCGCGACGAGCGCGCAGAGCGCACGGGCGCCGCGCATGAGTAGCTCCGACGAGCGCGACGGCGGCGAGCGCAGGCCCGGCTTCGCCCGTCGCGCCTGGCAGGCGCTCGTGGTGATCGTGCTGTGGCGGGTGGCCGGGCTGCGCCGCGGGCGCGAGCGCTCCCAGGAGCTGGAGGATCCATCGCGCCGGCGCACTGGAGCGGCGCCTTGGGCGGAGCGTCTGCTGCTGGGACTGTTCGGCCTGATCGCGCTCGCGGCGGGGAGCTTCGTGGCGCTGTTCGTGCTGGATCCGAACACGCAGCTGCTCGGCCTGGCGCTGGGCGCGGCGCTGGCGCTCGTGGCGGCGGCGCTGGTGATCGCGGGGCGCTGGCTCGTGCCGCAGGAGACCGAGGTGGAGGACCGGCCGCGCCTGGCGGACGAGCACGAGGTCGAACAGGTGGTCCAGCAAGGGCGCTCCGGACTGGACGGGATCACGCGCAGGCGCCTGCTGGCTGGCGCCGCGGGCGCGGCGGGGCTTGGCGTGACTGCCGCGGTGGCGATCCCGGTCGTGGCGCTCGGGCCGGGGATCGAGGATCAGCTGCAGCGCACGCCGTGGCACGCGGGGCGGGCGCTGGTGGACGAACGCGGCAAGCCGATCCTGGCGGACGCGGTCACCGAGGGAAGCTTCCTAACGGCTTTTGCGCAGGGCGCCGACAGGGAGAACCTCGGCTCGCCGGTGGTGGTCGTGCGCGTCGATCCGACGACGCTGCGACTGCCTGGGGAGCGCTCGGGCTGGGCGCCGCAGGGAATCGTGGCCTACTCGAAGAT
>DATHJQ010000230.1:0-3133 GCA_035286505.1 Solirubrobacteraceae bacterium
GCAGCAGGTGCTCGGGCTCTCGCCGCTGCACACGGGGCTGATCTTCCTGCCGATGACGCTCGTGCTTATGCTCGTCGCCCAGCGCGCCGGCAAACTCGTCAACCACTTCGGCGTGCGCCCGGTGCTCGGCGCCGGCCTGGCGATGCTTACCGCCGGGCTGCTGCTGCTGAGCTTCATCGGCTCCAGCGGCAGCGGCATCGTCTACATAATGGTCCCCGGCCTGCTCGTGGCGGCCGGGATCGCGATGTCGATCGTGCCGTCGACGATCGCCGCGACCACCGGCGCCAAGGAGGGCCAGGCCGGGCTCGCCTCCGGCCTGGTCAACACCTCGCGCCAGATCGGCGGCGGCCTCGGCCTGGCGGTGCTGATCACCCTCGCCACGCAGCACACGACGCACCTGATCGGGAGCGGCGAGCAGGTGCCCGAAGCGCTGACGCACGGCTTTTCGCTGGCCTACCGGATCGGAGCCGGCTGCGCCGGCGCGGCGGCGCTCTTGACGTTCCTCTCGCTGCCCGCGCCGGACGCTGCGCTCGCCAAGGGTGTGCGCCGCTTCGCGCTGGGCATCGGGCTCGTGCTGGCCGTGTTCGTCGCGCTGACGGTCGCATTCGCCGGCTCCAAAGCGCCGCCGGTCGGCCAGTACACGACGCACGACGCCTACAGCTACGTCACGGCGCCGAAGCTGCACCCGCCCGCGATCCGCATCGCGAAGGACGCGCCGAGCTCGCAGCTTGCGCCGGGCTACATCTTCACGGCGAACTTCCTCGACCTCAACGAACCGCCGATCGTCGGTCAGAGCGGCCCGCTGATCCTCGACCGCCACCTGCAGCCGGTGTGGTTTCAGCCGGTTCCCGAAAAGGTCGTCGCCGCCAACCTCAGCCTGCAGACCTACCGGGGAAAGCCGGCGCTCGCGTGGTGGCAGGGCAAGGTCACGAACACCGGCGCGACCGAAAGCGGCGAATACGTCGTCGTAGACCAGCACTACCGGCCGGTCGCGAGAATCAAAGCCAAGGACGGGTGGGTGCTGACCCTGCACGAGATCGTGATCGACGGCGAACACGCGTGGGTGACGGCCAACAAGAACGTGCCGCGGGACCTGTCGCGCTACGGCGGCGCCTACAACGGCGCGCTGATCGACTCGGCCGTGCAGGAGTACGACCTGAAGACCGGCCGGCTGCAGCGCAACTGGGACGCGCTGGACCACATCCCGCTCAGCCAGTCCCAGGCGTCGCTGCCGACCAACGGCTTTCCCTGGGACGCCTACCACATCAACTCCATCCAGCTGATCGACGGTGGGAAGTTCCTCGTCTCGATGCGCGACACGTTCGCCGCCTACCTCGTCGACATCGCCGGCGGCCGGATCCAGTGGACGCTCGGCGGCAGGGCCTCGAGCTTCAAGTTCGGCCCGGGCGCTGCCTTTGAATGGCAGCACGACGTGGTGCTGCAGGGCGACTCGACGGTCAGCGTGTTCGACGACCACTGCTGCCGTTTGACCGGCGGTGGCACCTCGGTCGACCCGACCGGGCCGTCGCGGGGGCTCGTGCTCTCACTCGACCAGCAGACGCGCAAGGCCACGCTCATCGCGCAGTACGGCAACCGCGGCGGCTTTCGCTCGGAATACATGGGCGACACGCAGCCGCTGTCCAACGGCGACGTGTTCGTCGGCTGGGGCTCGGAACCGTACTTCTCCGAGTACGACCGCTCCGGCAAGCTGCTGTTCGAAGGAGAGCTGCCCGGCCCCGACCTCAGCTACCGCGCGACGCTCGAGCAGTGGGTCGGCCTGCCGCTGACGTCGCCCGCCGGCGCGGCGCGGCAGGCCGGCGGCAAGACGATCGTCTACGGCAGCTGGAACGGCGCCACGCGCCTGGCCGCCTGGCGGGTCCTCGCCGGCTCGGGGCCCGACGCGCTCAAGGCCGTGGCGACGCACGCGAAGGAGGGGTTCGAGACGGCCATCGAAGTGCCGCAGGGCTCCAGCAGCTTCATCGTGCAGGCGCTCGACGCCAATGGCCATGTGATCGGCGCCTCGCGCCCGTTCGCGCCCGGTCAGTGAGCCCCGACCGCGACCATCCGATGCGCGCTCGGCGCCCGCGACCGGCTCGCACCGCCTCGACAGCGGATAGGATCGCCGACCTTGACGAGCCCGCAGCGACAGCTCTCGCGCCAGCGCCCCGGCCGCCCCAAGCGCCTCGGGCGAGGGTGAGACCGCTCGCCGTGGTTCGTCCCGCCGGCATCCTCGTCGCGGCGCTGTCGACCGTCGCCGGGATCGCCGCCTGCGGCGGCGCCTCGCCGGCATCCTCGGCGGCCAGCGGCTCGCCCGTCGCCAAAGCTGCAGCCGGCGCGGTCGCCGTCTCGCCCCAGCCCGGCACGCCCGACGCGTCGCCGTCGACGCAGATCAGCTTCCTCGGCGGCCCGGGCACGCAGGTCTCAGACGTACGCGTCAGCGGCTCCAGCAGCGGAGCGCACAGCGGCGCGCTGCGCGCCTACTCGACCGGCACGGGCGAGAGCTTCATCCCCACCCACCCCTTCCGCGCCGGCGAGAAGGTCACCGTCCACGCCCAGGCCGGCGGCGCTCAGCTCAGCACGAGCTTCACGATCGCCCACCAGGCGAAGGTCAGCCAGAAGCAGTTCGCGCTGAACCCGGGCGACGCGCACGCCGTGCAGCACTACAGCTCGGCGCCGTCGCTGACTCCCTCGAGCGTGCGCATCACGACCGCCGCCAAGCCGTCGGCGACACCCGGCGACCTGTTCCTGGCGCCCTATCAGGGCAAGGGGAGCGCCGGGCCGATGATCACCGACCAGAAGGGCAGCCTGATCTGGTTTCGGCCGCTGCCGGCGGGCGTCTCGGCGACCAACTTCCAGGTCCAGCAGTACCAGGGCAAGCCGGTGCTCACCTGGTGGCAGGGCCGCATCATCCGCGTCGGCTTCGGCGAGGGCGAGGACGTCGTCTACGACAGCTCCTACAGGCGAGTTGCCACGATCCGGGCCGGCAATGGCTACAAAGCCGACCTGCACGAGATCCGCCTGACCCCCGAAGGCAGCGCGTGGATCGACATCTTCGACCCGGTCAAGATGAACCTGTCGGGCATGCACGGCTCGGCCAACGGGATCGTGCTGGACTCGGTCGTGCAGCAGATCG
>DATHJQ010000231.1:0-3673 GCA_035286505.1 Solirubrobacteraceae bacterium
AGGTCGACAACCAAGATCGGCGTGACGGTGATCGAGGCGGAGGCGTTCATCGCGTACCCCCCGCCGCGCCGAGCGTGACAACCGCATTGGTCTGCATGAACTCGCCCTTGTGGATCAGCGCACCCTCCGCGACCTGCCTCAGCACCCGTGGCCTCCTGCTCTTGGTTTGCCGGCGCTCGTCGGTCATTCGCTCACGCGGTAGCGGAGATAGACCACGCCGCTGTCGAAGCGACGCTCGTCCAGGAGCTCGAGGTCGGCGCGCACGCCATCGGGAAATGCGCCCTTGCCGCCGCCCACGACCACCGGGTTCAGGAACAGGTGGCACTCGTCGACGAGGCCTGCCGCGATTGCCTGGCCGGCGAGCTCGGGACCACCGATCGAGATGTCGGAGGCGGATGCCGACTTGAGCTCGCGGATCGCACCGGGGTCGAAGTCCCCCTCGATCCGCGTTCTCGCGCTCGACGCCGCTTGGAGCGTCCGCGAGTACACGATCTTGTCGGCCGCACGCCAGATCGCCGCGTAGTCGCGGAAGACCGCCGGCTCCTCACGATCGTCGGCCGTCTCCCAGAAGACCATCGTCTCATACATCCGGCGCCCGTAGAGATAGGTGGCGGTACGCCGCTCGAGGTCGTTGACGACGGCATGCACCTCCTCATCGGGTGCCGCCCAGTCGAACTTGCCGGCTTCATCCTCGACGTAGCCGTCGAGCGAAGCGATCGCGGAGTAGATCAGCTTTGCCAAGTCACACGCTCCGTCTCGTCGGCGGGTTGATCGGGGGCTGCTACTGCTTTGCATGAGTTGTCCTCGTCGGTGCCCGCTATGGGCGATGTTGTGGCGGAAGATGTCGCTCGGGTCAAGACGTCCTTCACAGCTGTCAGCCGCGCTCGTTTCGGGCGACAGCACCCGCCCGTCGACCTGGCGGTGGAGAGCTTTGCGGCGGTCGGGATGGGCTGCAGGCTTCCACGAATCGGTCTCCGGGACAAGGTCCATTATGGTGCGCCGAGCGAGGACCAATTTGTCGCCGGTCTCCGAGCTCGCGATCGACCGCGACCGCTCGGGGAGCGAAGCGCTGCACCGTCAGATCGAGAGCTCGATCCGCCGACGCATCCGCTCGGGCGTGATGCCGGCGAGGTTCGTCGCTGAGGTCTGAGCAACAGAAAGGCCCCGCAGGTGCAGGGCCTTTCTCACGCGCCCGAGAGGATTCGAACCTCTGACCTTCGGTTCCGTAGACCGACGCTCTATCCAGCTGAGCTACGGGCGCAGAGCCGCCCAGTCTAGTCCCTGCTCTCAGCGGCCGGCGTTCGCGCCGACGCTTGCGTTCGTCCGCGGCAGGCGCGCCTCGGCGAAGCTGACCATGCGGCCGCTGCGCTCGTCCCACAGCTTCAGCCGCACCGCGCGCATGCCGTCCATCAGCGTCAGCGTCGGAACGTCGTGGAAGATCGCGTTCTCGTCGTGCGCGCGCTGCAGGTTGTAGTTGGGGATGCGCGCGTTCAGGTGGTGCACGTGGTGCAGGCCGATGTTGCCCGAGAAGAACTGCAGCACCTTCGGCAGCTTCAGGTAGGAGCTGCCGCGCAGCGCCGCGTCGGCGTAGCTCCACTCGCCCGACTGCTGCCAGTAGGCGTCCTCGAACTGGTGCTGCACGTAGAACAGCCAGATGCCCGCCGAGCCCGCCAGCATCACCGTCGGCGCCTGCACGAGCAGGAAGTCCTCCCAGCCGATCAGCCAGCACACGGCGACGACGAGCGCCGCCAGCGCGATGTTCGTGCCGATCACGCTGCGCCGCATGCGCGGGCGCGCGTCCCTTGCGATCAACCGCGGGCCGACCAGCAGCGCCGCGATCGGACCGATGCCGAACATCACCAGCGGGTTGCGAAAAAGCCGGTAGGCCAGACGCCCGCGCGGCGTCAGCTCGTGGTATTCGGCGACCGTCAGCGTGCGCACGTCGCCGCCGCCGCGGCGGTCCAGATCGCCCGACGTCGCATGGTGGATGGCGTGATCGTGGCGCCAGCGCAAGAACGGCGCGTAGACGAACAGGCCCAACGCCGTGCCCAGCCAGGCGTTCGCGCGCTTTGAGCGCAGCAGCGATCCGTGCGTGCAGTCGTGAAACAGGATGAACGTGCGCACCAGAAAGCCGGCTGCGGGCACCGCGATCGCCAGCGCCAGCAGATAGGAGATGCTCAGGCACTCGTACATCGCGAACGACAGGCCCAGGTAGGGCACGACCGACGTCGCCAGTTCGCGCAGGCTGCGACCCAGGTGCGGCTGGGCGTAGGGAGCCAGGTCCTCGCGCCAGAACGGGCGCTCGGAACGAGGCCGCACACCTGACGCGTTGGCGGCGGAGGACGCCGCGTCGCGCTGCGTGTCGATGGAGTGGCGCTGTCCGGTGCGACCGACGAGGCGCTGCTCAGAAGGACCCGACAAGTCGTTGTTCTCTCTTTCCGGTCCCGTCACGTCGCGCAAGCGATCACAGTCCCGTCGGCGATCATCGCGCAGCATCGCAGGTGCGGCGGTCGCTCGCAAGCGCCAGCCGACAGACGTATGACCGGCGCGCTCAGGCCGCTTTGCTTGCCGGCTCCTGGCGCTCGCGCGTGCGACGCGCGATCCACCCGCCGAGCGCGCCCAGCAGCATGCCGAAAATCGCGTCGATGACGATCAGCAGCGGCGGAAAGCTCCCCAGCGAGACCTTCGCGTGCGTGCCCGCGATCGCATGCGCCACGAGAATCCCCACGGCGAACAGCACCCCGCCGACGAGGCCGCGGTCGGCTCCGCCCCAGCCGTCCTGGTGCTCGAACCCGGCGACCACCGCACCGAGTCCTGCGACGATCGCGAGCACCCAGTAGACACCGGCGGAGACGCCCAGCACGATTCCCACGACCGCGCCGAAGATCAGCGGCACGGCGCCGCCGAGCGCGATCTGAACCGCTCGCGGCCGGTCGCGGAACAACGTAATCCTGTGCATCGCGCTCCTCCCTGTCTCCCTCGGAGGTCTCCTCCGGGCGCGACAGTACCAGGCGGCTCGCCGTGCATGGGGCGCCATGCGCCGCCGCCCGACGAGCGTCTCACCTGCGGCCGGCTGCGCACGCGCCGCCAGCATCTACAGTCCCTCGATGCTCTACGTCGCGCTCGGCGGTCAGGTCCTGCTGGTGGCCGGTGCCTTCTGGCTGGAGACCCGCGCGAAGCGCCCGGCAGCGCGCTCGGCCGTGCGCGGCGCGCTGGTCTGGAGCGCCGCGTGGCTCGCTCTCGGGCTGCTGCCGATCGTCTGGTTCGGGTTCTTCGACGGTCCGCATCAAGCCAGCTCCTACGCCGCCGTCTACCTGATCGAGCGCGCGCTGTCGCTGGACAACGTCTTCGTCTTCGCCGTGCTCATCGCCACGTTTGAGATTCCCGCCCCCGAGCACGACCGGCTGGTCTCCTACGGAGCGCTCGCCGCGTTCGCGCTGCGCGTCCCCGCCATCCTCCTCGGCGTGGCCGTGTTCAACGCCTCGCATGTCGTCGGCTACGTGCTCGGCGCGCTGCTCATCGTGCTCGCCTGGCAGACCGCTCGCTCCCGCGACGAGCGGTCCGCCGGCCCGAGCCGGATCATGGCGACGCTGCAGCGACGGCTGCCCGTCAGCCGGCACGTCCCGCGCCGCTGGCTGGTCCTGACCGACGGACGCCGCGAGGTGACCCCACT
>DATHJQ010000232.1:0-7727 GCA_035286505.1 Solirubrobacteraceae bacterium
TGAAAATCAACACTGGCAGGACTTCAGAATTCGAAAAATCTGAATGCCACCTGTCGTGGCCCGAACAGACGATTCCGCTGAAAGCTGAAAAAGCTCCCGAAGGCGAATACTCGTCGGCCACGTACTCCAACGCAACGCAGCCACATCTGGTGAACAAAACGTTCCCCGAAGGCCTGCAGCACTACATCGTCATCTCGAACTCCTTCAAAGGGATCAAATACGAATTCGAAGGCGAACCGTGTGAAGAATGGGGCAAAGAAGAAGGCCCCGAAGGCGGCGGCGGAACCTACTTCGGTTCCTTCCCGCAGATTCTCGGCATGGGCAACCTCGAATACCAGTAGGCAGTAGCGAAGTTTCGTGACTCCGCGAGGGCGGGAGGCGGTGATGCACCGTCTTCCGCCCTTTTGCTTTGCAGCGTGATCGCAGGGCGTCGGCTGAGGGCGCCGCTCGCACGGTCCCCGGCTCAGACTGAAGGCGCCAGCTCGGCCATCGCCTGAAAGCCCTGCAGCGCGTTCGGCGGATCGCGATTGCTGTCGAGCTCGGCGTAGATGTTCGCGAGGTTGACGACCAGGCGCTCGCGCTCGCCCCAGTCGGCCCAGCGGTCCAGGCTCAGCGAGCGCGCGGCCTGCAGTGGCGTCATGCCTTCGCCGTGACGTGTGCGGGCTTCGTCGTAGAGATACTCGAAGTACGCCTTGAGCTCGCGGACCGCCGCCAGCTCGCTCGGCGGGCCGTGGCCCGGCACGATCGCCTGTGGTGCGAGCGCGATGATCCGATCGCATGCGGCGATCCAGTTCGACACGGGGCCGGCCCAGGCGATCGGGTGGGCGCCCGAGAAGAGGATGTCGCCGGTGAACAGCACGCGCTCTGCCGCGGCATGCACGAGCGTGTCCCCGCGGGTGTGCGCCGGCCCGACCTCGATCAGCGTGAGCTCGCGGTCGCCAACGAGGATCGTGTGCTCGCCGCTGAACGTCTTCTGCGGCAGCGCCAGTTCGATGCCGTCGAAATCGAACGAGCCGAAGCAGCGGAGGAAGAACTCGCCCAGCTCGCCCATCTGCGGCGCTTGCGCGACGAGCGCCGCCATCGCCGCCGGCGGCAGCTCGGTCATCTCCTGCGCCGTTCGCTCGGATGCCACGATTACCGCGTCGCCGACCAGCTGGTTGCCGTAGCAGTGGTCGCCGTTGGCATGCGTGTTGACGAGCGTGTCGATTCTCGCGGCCGCCGGGACCGCGCCGCGCATCGTTCGCAGCATCTCCTCGGTCAGACGGAGGTCGAACAGCGTGTCGATCAGCAAGGTGCGCTCGCCGTCGACGACCAGGCCGGCGTTGCTCCATCCCCAGCCGCCGTCCGGCTGCAGGTATGCGTAGAGGCCGTCGCCGACCTCCTGCAGGCCCTTGGCGTAGCGCACCTAACGCGCCTTTGTGTTCAGTCGGCGCATCGTCTGAAGCCTATCCGGGGGCGGCCGACCGGGATTGGCGCGCGGCGGGGTCCGTGGCGCTCACTCGTCGGCGAACGGCGCGATCGCAACGCCGTGGTCGCGCTCGCGCATACCCAGCTCGTAGACGCCGCCGTGCGAGCTCGTCAGCGTCCGCGCAGGCTCGCCGGGCAGCGCCACCGTCAACTCCAGCGCGGCGATGGAGCAGTTGACGACGTCGTGCCCGTCGCCGCCGCCCGGATCGCCGTAACGCCAGCCGGCGGCGATCTGGGCGGGCGCCTGCACGTGCGCCTGCACGGTCAGCCCGCGCTCACCGGGCAGGCTCAGCACGCATCCATCGCCGCGCTCGGCCACGCGCAGCCCCCGCGCGCCCAGCCCGCCGAGGCGCAGACGCCGCCCACCGATCGAAAGCGCGCCGTTGGCCACCCACGGCGTCATGCGCCCGGCGATCTTCACCCGCCCGAGCGCGACGTCGATCCACGCCTCGGGCGCCTGCTCGAAGCCCACGCCATGAAGCCAGATCCAGCGCTCCGCGTGCTCGGCGCCCCAGTTGTGCCCGACCATGCCCAGCCAGCCGTCGAGTTCGATCGTCCTGCCTGCCTTCAGGCTCAGCTCGCCGTCGAAGCGCGCGACCGGAGCCGGGCTGGTGAGCTTCGTGCGCGGCAGCCGCGAGCGGTAGAGCCACTCTCGCGGAAGATGACGCAGCTCCGCCTGCTCGGGCGCGATCCGCAGCGACCACTTCGCCGCTCCGCACTCGCCGCTGGCCGACCGCGCGCCCATCGTCGCGCTCTGCTCACCCGCCTCGCTGTCGCCGATCGCGATCCAGCCGTCGCCTCCGACGCGCAGCGCGTCGCTTGAGAACTTGTGCATGAACGGCCGCCCGCGGGCAGCGTCGAACACGGTGCACCACACCGATCCGCGCGCGCGCCGGCCGGGAGGCTTGTTGACGGTGTGCCTGATCCACACGCCCAGCGCCTCGCTCGCCGAAACGGCGCGCAGGTAGAACGACTCGTACATCCCGCTCCGGGCCGGCGCGCTCGCGAACATTGGCTCGACATGCATCGAGCGCGATCCTAACCCCCGCGCGCAATCCTGGCAGGATCACGTCGGTGAACCGCGACTCGCTCGTGCAGCTGCCGACCGCGCTCGTCTCGCCGGCGCCGCCATCTCAGGCGCGCTACGTCATGGGCATCGACGGCGGCGCCACCAAGACGCTCGCCGCCGTCCTGGATCTCGACACCCGAACCGTGCACCTCGCGCAAGGCGGCCCGAGCAACGAGGATGCGGTGGGCGCCGCCTCCGCCGTCGACACGCTGCTCGTCGTCGCCGACCAGGCGCTGGCGCGAGCGGGAATCGAGCAGGGCCAGCTCGCGGGCGCCGTGCTCGCCGTCGCCGGAACCGACACCGACGCGATCGCCCGCAGCGTCGAGTCGGAGCGCAGCGAGGATTGGATCGTCGTCAACGACGTGGTCGGCGCGTGGGCCGCAGCCACCGGGGGCCGGCCCGGCGTCGGCGCGATCTCCGGCACGGGCTCCAACGTGTTCGGCGTGGGTGCCGGCGGCCATGCCTGGCGCGTCGGCGGCTGGGGCCATCTGCTCGGCGACCAGGGCAGCGGCTACTGGCTCGGCTGCGAATCGATCCGCGCAGCGCTGGCAGACCGTGACGGCTCGGGACCGCCGACAGCGCTCGGCGACGCCGCCGCCGGGTTCTTCGCCGTGGACAGCATCGAGGCGCTCGCCGCGCTCGTCTACTCAAAACCGCTCACCAAGGGCGAGATCGCCGCGTTCGCCGTCAAGACGTGCGAGCTCGCGCAGGGCGGCGACGCCGTCGCGCACGAGCTCTACACGCGAGGCGCAAGCGAGCTCGCCGCGCAGATCGTCGCCGTGATCCACCACACCGGCCTCGGCGGCGGCGAAGACCGGTTCCCCGTCGGGCTGATCGGCAGCGTGTTCCGTGCCGGGCCGATCTTCGTGGACCCGATCGTCGCAGCCGTGCACCACGTTGCGCCGGGCGCGTCCGTGTCGGTCGTCGAGATGGCGCCTGTCGGCGGCAGCCTGCAGCTCGCCGCGCGAGCCTGCGGACGGGCCGACGCGATCGATCGAGTCGAGCTGCAACGGCTGCTCGACGGGGCTCTCGCGAACGCCGCTTAGGCCGTCGCGTCGACACGGGCCTGAATCGTGGCCCGGTCGCCGATCGCCGCCGGGCCGGCGCCCGCGATGCGTAGGGCAGCCGCCGCGTTGGCGAACGTCGCGGCCGCCACCGCCGAGGACCCCTCGGCAAGCGCCACGAAGAATGCCGCCGCGAACACGTCCCCCGCGCCCAAGTCGTCGCGCGGCTCGGCGACGGCCGCCACCGGCACGCTGACGCGCTGGCCGTCTGCGAGGTGGAGCTCCGTTGGCCCAGCCCCGTCCGTCACGGCAAGCAGCGGGCGGGCGCCATGCTCGGCACCGGCCCGCCCGCGGGCTTCATGCAGCAGCAGCGTGCAGCTCTCGCGCTCGTCTGAACTGATCACGATCGCGTCGCAGCGTGCTGGCAGCAGCGCCCGGTCCAGCGTCTGCGCGACGATCGGCGCGCCGGGCTGCGACCACGTGCGCACGAGCCCCTGCGGCGTGAGCCCGACGAAGTCCGCTCGCCCGCGCCAGTGCGCGCCGGTCTCACGCGCCACCGGCGCGACGTGCAGGATGGCCGTGTCGACGGCCACGTTCGCGCCCATCTCGCCGGCCCATGCGAGGACTCGCTGCGAACGCGCGCCACCGGCCATGGACGTCGCCATGGTGGTCGTATGCGGCGCCTGCGCCACCTCGACCTCCAGCTCCCCCACGTATGGCGCCAGCAGCCGCTCGACCTCCGCTGGCACGCCGCGCGTGACGATGCGCGCACGCCAGCCCAGACGCGCAGCCTGCAAGGCGCTGTAGAAGGCGCCGCCGCCCGGGCGACGCGACCCGTCGGCCATCAGGTCGGCCGTGACGTGCCCCACCGTGGTGTAGTCCAAGGACACCCGGCCATGCGTATACCAAATCGAATGGCCCGCTCGCCTGTTCTGCAGGCTGAGCCGATGAGATCGACGATCGTGCAAGAGCGGGCGCATCGCCGGGCGCCCGCCGCGGGCGGCCATGCCCTGCGCGTCGCGCTGGCGCTGGGTATGGCGCTGGCCGGCCTCGCATTGCCCGGCCTCGCCGACTGCGCGCTAGCGGCGAGCGGCGCGCGGCTCGGGCACCGCGCGATCGCGGGCGGCCCAGCGCGCCACTCCGGCGGCGGCTCCGCCTACCCCGCGGCTGTGTCACGCCCCTTCAGTCGTCCGCACCGCTCGCCGCTGGCGCGCCTGGCCGCCGCCAGGCGCAAGGCCAAGAAGCCCCGCAAGCCCGTTTTGCACGGCAATCCCGCGCGCGCGCTGCGCGCCTTCGAAGCAATGCAGCGCTTCTACTACGTTCGCGGCTCGGGCCTGTATGCCGGCGAACCGTTCTCGTATCTGTGGCCGTTCTCACAGGCGTTCGCGGCCACCGTCAGCATGTACAACGTCCCCGGTCTGCCGGTCTCCTTCGCTCCCGAACTGCACGCCCGGCTGATCGGCGTGCGCAACTACCTCGACGCCAACAACTCGGGCGCGCCGGAAGGCACCTACACGAGCACGCTGGCGGCCTTCGACGGCACCGCCGCGCCGCCGACCGGCCCAGGTGGGGCGAAGTACTACGACGACAACGACTGGGTCGGCATCGAGATGGCGCGTGTATACAAAAGGACACGCAACCCCGGCGCGCTCGGCTACGCGGAGGGGATCATGGCCTTCGAGATGGCCGGCTTCTCGACCGACCAGAGCCTCGCCTGCCCGGGCGGCATCCCCTTCTCCAACCTCACCGAAAACACCGACCGCAACACGATCACCACCGCGCCCGCGGCCGAGCTGGCGGTGCAGCTCTACCGCATCACCGGCAACGTGCAGTACCTGCAGTTCGCGGAGACCGCCTACAACTGGGTGCGCACCTGCCTGCTGCAGTCCAACGGCCTGTACGCCGACCACATCCGCCCGCACGGCGTCGTCGACCAGACCTTCTGGAGCTACAACCAGGGAGTGATGATCGGCGCCGGCACGCTGCTCTACCAGAGCACCGGCAACGCCGCCTACCTCTACCAGGCGCGCCAGACCGCCCAGCTGGCACGCGCGTACTTCACGCCGCAGCGACTCGGCGCCGAGAATCCCTTCTTTCCCTCGATCTACTTCCGCAACGTCCTCTACCTGGATTCGGTCACGCACGACCCGCCCGGGCCGAAGCTCGCGCAGGCGTACGTCGACTACGCGTGGCAGAACCTGCGCCTCTCAGACGACCTGTTCGTCGCCGGCTCGCCGGCCTCGGCGCAGCTGCTCTATCAATCGGCGATCGTGCAGATCTACGCGCTGCTGGCCTCGTCCCCCGGCACGTACTTCTGAGCGAGCCGCCGAGTGAGTAGTCTCAGCTCTATGTCACAGGCCGCCAACATGATGACCGCCGACGGCCTGCAGGAGCTACACGGGGAGCTTGAGGCGCTGGAGGGCGACGGTCGCCGCGAGATTGCCGAGCGCATCAAGACTGCGCGCGAATGGGGCGACCTGAAGGAGAACGCCGAGTATCACGACGCCAAGAACGAGCAGGCGCACCTGGAGACGAAGATCGCCCGCCTGCGCGAGCGAATCGCTGCGGCCGTCGTCGTCGAGGAAACCAAGGCCACCGCCGGCGGGCTGGTCGGCTTCGGCTCCTCGGTGCACGTTCGCGACCAGAACGGCGTCGAGCAGACGTGGCGCATCGTCAGCTCGCACGACGCAGCGCCCGCCGAGGGCAAGCTGTCAGCCGAATCGCCCGTCGCCGTGGCGCTACTCGGCCGCGCTCCCGGCGACAAGGCGTCGGTAGCGTTGCCTAAAGGCACCCGCGAGCTGACCATCCTCAGCGTCGACTGAGCGATCCCAGCGTCGCTGCGGCGCGCATCCGTCGCACGAACCTGTTGGGCTTGCGCGCGTACAGGCTCCGACCCTTGCGCAGCGCGCGCTTGCGCAGGCGCCTGCGCCGCTTTGCGATCAGGCCCAGCAGGGCCCTGCGCGTGCCCGGACCCGGCGCGCCCGAAGCCCGCGTTGCCTTCGCTTCGCTGCGCACGCGGTCGGCCAGCACCGCCAGGTCGTGCTCCTCGCCGAGCAGTTCACCGAGCTCGTCGGCGCGTCGCGCGACCTCGCCGATGAACTCCGTCTTGGCGTTCGCCCGCCTGCGCGCGCGCTTGCCCGCCTTGGCGCCTACGCGATCGCGCAGGAGCTTGGCGCCCTCATGGTCGCTGCGCTGCAGCATTTCCGCCGCGTAGCGCAGGTCCTTCACGCGTTTGCGCCATTCGTGCAACTTGCGCCCGCGCGCGCCGCCGGCGCGTGCGGCCCGACGCATGCGTCGGCGACCGGTCCCGTAGAGGTGCTCGAGCGCCGCTTCGATCGCTTCGATGCCGCCGGCGTCGGCCAGCTCCCATGCGCCGGCCCGTGCGCGCAGGGCGCGCAGATCCTCGAGCGTGCCCGCGCGCGCGACGCTCTCGCTCAGCGCCAGCTCCGCCGCGCCGTCACGCTCGATCTGCAGTCGCGCGCGCAACCGCTGCACCCCGCGCCTGCGGCCGAGCCGCTCGGGGTGGCGCTTGACAAGACCGTCCATCGTGCTCAGCAGCACCTCCGCGTCGCGCGCCCGCGCCAGGCGCCCACCCGCCTCACGCACGATCGCGCTCTCGCGTGCGTAGGCCTGCTCGCCCAGCTCGTCGCGCACCAGCCGCAGCAGCGCGCGCAGGCGCTTGAGCGCCTTGCGCGCCTCGTGCACCCGCTTCTGCGGCGACAGCGTGCCGTCACGACCCTCGATCACCTCGATCGTCACGTCCAGCTGACCGAGCGCCATCCGCCGCAGTCCTTCGCCGACGCGCTCGTCGGCCAGCAGCGCGAAGCGGCGGTTGCGCGCGCGCCGCTGCCCCGACGCACGGCGCTCGCGCTCGGCGCGCGCCAGCGTCACGCCTACGCCGAGCGCCACCGTCGCCACCAGCGTCGCCGTCAGCGGCGCGACAATGGCGCCGTGTCCAAGCTTCCGCCCGCTCCATGGTGGACGGTGCGCCGTGCGGCGAATCGCAAGCCGGCGACGTATCGCTGTCCGTTCTGTGGTCATTATCTGCCCGCGCTCAGCGAGCATATGCTGATCGCGCCCGAAGGGGACACACGCCGTCGGCGCCACGCGCATACCAAGTGCGTGATAGCCGCACGCGCCGGTGGGGGACTCGTGCTGCACGACGAGTGGCTGCGCAGCCAGCCGCG
>DATHJQ010000233.1:0-7615 GCA_035286505.1 Solirubrobacteraceae bacterium
GAGCCGCGACGCCGCGCGTGCTACCAGGCAGCAGCGAGACTGCGATGGCCCGGTCTGGGTGCTCGTTCAGCGCATCAAGCAAATGGTCGTCCTGCAGGCCCAAACTACTCCCGAAGACGACCACTGGCAGCTCGCGTTCGCGCAGTGTCTGTAGGGCATTCGCGAGATAAGCATTGCCCTCGATCGCGCGTAGCTTGTCGCGTGCTGTGCCCTCGCTGACGAGCAACGGCCTGGCCTGCGGATCGTCGTCAATTGGCTCGCCGAACTGGTCGAGAACGGACTGCATCGCATTGCGGCGCAGCTTCCACGTGACACCGGACCCACCCACGACGAGATGCAGGGCGCCGTGAAGAAAGTAGATCGGCACTTCGCCCTCATAGACGTCGGACCGATCGGCGTTGAAGCAAAGGCCTGCGTGCCCAAAGTGGTCGATAAACGGCGAGAAGCTGCCGCCACTTCCCATGGCCCAATAGAGCAGGAGATCGTAGGACGTGCTGAAGATCCACTCGTAGCTCACGATCTCGTCGCGGATCCGCTTCAGGATGCCGTCCGGCACCTGGGTGCGCGTCAGATGCACCTCCCGTACGGCGTAACCTAGACCACGCTGGATGCTGCGGTACCGCTCGTAGATTGCATCCGTCGGCTGCGCGAGTGCCTCGTTCACGCGGATCGCGGTATTGAGGTCGCTCAGGACCCGCTCAAAGTTCTCGGTGCCGGCGAACAGCTCCAGATCCTCGACGGTCAGCCCGCCGTTGCGTGCGTGTTCGAACAGCGATCCGTACGCGAAGGCGGGCCAAACGTTGACGCTCAGACCATTCCCACAAAGCAGCACCGCTTGGGCGTAATCCTGTCTCAGGTCCGGCCACGACTCGAGAGTCCCGTCTAGATGCGGCGGCATTGGAGAAGTCCTATCACGCGGCCCAGCCAAACTATCGGGACCAGCCCTGAACGACGGTTTGACGCGCATGGGCCAACCTGCCGCCGCGCCGTTCGTCAGCATGGTCTGCATGCCAGCAACAGAGATTTTCGACACGCTCATCGCTGAAACGCGCGACCTTGACAGCGCTGCGGGATCGGTGCAGGGCGACCAAGAGCTGGTCGCCACTGCGAAAGATGTCGAAGCGCTCATCGCCGCCTATCAGGAGTGGTATGCGCGTGCACTCGGCGTCCTGCCGCAGGAGTTCCACGAGAAGTTCATCGATCTCTTCGAGGGTGGACTCGTCATCAAGCGCGTTAAGAGCTTCCTTGAGGGTCCGGGGCGGGTGAGCTCCATGTTCAACCCAGAGGCGGCCGCCCTCTTTCCCTATTGGGAGCATCCGTTCGAGACAACTTTTCATTCCTCGCTCCTTGAGCAGCGACAGATACTGACGCTTGCCAAGCAGGTGGTCCAGCAAGATGCTTCGCTTGCCGACCTTGATCTGGTCGAACGCCTGGGCCGCGGCCTCCCCGGCCTGATAGACGCACTAACCCACCGCCACGCTGATCGAGATCCGCTCGTCGTCTCCGACGAGTACGACGTGCAGGACCTTCTCACCGGCGTCCTGCGCATGATCTTCGAGGATGTTCGCGTCGAGGATCCGAGTCCGGCGCAGGCTGGTGGGTCCTCGAGGCTCGACTTCGTGCTCAAGCGTCAGCGGATCATCGTTGAGGTAAAGATGACTCGCCAAGGGCTACGCGATCGAGACGTCGGCAAACAACTGATCGAGGACATCGAGCGCTACCGGGGCCATCCCGATGGAGACGCCCTTGTCGCGATCGTCTACGACCCCGAACGTCACGTCCGGAACCCACAAGGGCTGGAAAACGATCTCAAGCGGGACCACGGCGGTCTCGTCGTCCGCGTTGTAGTCACGGGGTAGTGCCGTGGGTTCTCGCAGTTACGCGGGAACGCAGCCCGGCTTCAGGCTTGACGACCGCCCCGATGGCCTACGCGCGGAATCGGGACCACAAAAAGACCGCAGAGGGCCTCGAAAACGGCATTGGAAAGCCAAACCGAACCCTACTCCCCGGGCTTGAGATGTCCTCCCCGCTTTAGCGCTGTCCGGTGAGCTCAGGGCTGTCCGGCGGGCAGGCCCTTCTTGCGCAGCGTCGCTGCGAGGCGTGCGAACTCCGCTTGGAACTCGTTCAGCAGCAGCGGCTGGCCGGCGCCGTCGGCCGCCTTCGACGGCCCAGCCGCGTTGCTGCCGGCTCGCCGTTCCTCGCGCGCGTCGTTGCGCCAGCCGTCGATCGCGTCGTGCAGGTGAGCGTGGCCGGCGATGTCCCTGCGCGGCTCGTCCTGGAGCACCACGCCGAGGTGCGGCGCTCGTTGCACGCGTTGGGGCATGCTCGCCAGCGCTCGCTGCGGGTCGGGCGCGAAGCGCGTCAGGATCGTCTTGATCAGCGTCGTGTGGTCCAACAGCTCGCTGCACACCTTCCTGGCGCACGCGCGGGCCGACCACGAGCGCCGGAACGCGCACGCCATACGTCGCGTACTTCGAGCCGTCGCCGTCAGCGACCGCCGGCGGCTCGACGTGGTCGTAGAAGCCTCCGTGCTCGTCGTAGCAGACGACCAGCAGCGTGTCCTGCCAGTCGCTCGTCTGCGTCAGCGCGTGGTAGAGCTCGAGCACAAGCGCCTGTCCGGCCAGCACGTCCGACGGCGGATGGTCGTCGTCTGACACCGGGTCGAACACGTGCAGGTCGATGAAGTTCGGGTCGATCCACGAGACCTCTCGCAGCTGGTGCTTGGCCGCATCGTCGAGGAAGCTGTCGTGCGCCACGATCGGCGCCTCCAGCGCCTGCGTCAGGTCGCTGACGCGCTTGCGGTTGAAGTACGCGAAGTTCTGACGGCGACGGTCGAACGAGCGATAGCGCTTGTCCGCCGCGCGCAGCGTCGCCGGGTCGTGCGAGTACCAGCGCCATTGCTCGTCGCGCAGCTGGCGCGTGAACGCCTCCACTTCGTAGATCGGCACGCTGGGCTGCTTGCCGGTGATCCGCGCCGCGAGGCGTTCGAGCAGGTCGAAGTGGACTTTCGGGCCGACCTGCCCCGCGAGCGAGTACAGCCGGTTCGGCCACGTGTCGCCGGGGATCGAGCTGTGCCACGCGTCGCACACGCAGAACTGGCGCGCCAGGAAGTCATAGACCGGCAGGCACTGCCGGGTGTAGTAGCCCATCGGCAGCGCCCGCCAGTCCGCCGGCGGTTCCTTCTCGGCGACGAAGCTCTTCACGAAGCCGCCCGGCTTGACGCCGTGGAGCTCCGCGAGCTGCTCGGCCACGCACTCCGGGCCGTGGCAGGGGTCCAGCGACTGGTCGTAGGGCTCGCCCGGGCGCCTGAAGACCGTCCTGTCGCGGCCGAGCTCTAACGGCGCGTGCGCGTTGCCCTCGGCGTCGAAGTTCGCCGTCGCGTTCTGCAGCCCGTCCACGCCGGCGATGCCGCCCGGCAGGCCGAGGTAGCCGAGCATGTGGTCGAACGAGCGGTTCTCCATCATCAGCACGACGATGTGCTTGATGCTTCGCAGCCGTTCGTCGGCTTCGTCGCGAGCCATGTTCCTCCCCCATTTTGCGGTTCTCAGGCCAAGCCGTTGCGAGGGCTCGGCGGTCGGCGCGAACGCGCCCTTGGCGCCTTGCCGGCAAGGCCGGCCACAAGCTCAATCTCGGTCCCCCGACATCTGCGCTGGAGTCTATCTCGCCGAAGTGTTCTGCATAGCTGCCCTTGGACGGTTGTCGCATCGGCTTGCGAGCGAGAGCTTTTCGATGCGTGTTTCTCTCCGGATTGGCCCATGTGGGCAGCGTTTTCGGCGCTTGGCGGCCAAATCGTCCTCGCCGGCCGCTCCGTCGCTTGCAGGCGCCCCCGGCGCGCACTTACGATCGGCCGCAGTCGACAGATGTGGACCAATTCAAATCCGCGGCAAACGGACGGAGCAGTCAGAGCGGCCTCGAACGACAACGGGAGGAAGCGCCGGACGAGCGACCGGCACCGACAGCACGAGCGCCAAAGACTCGACGGGCACCAGTACCTTAATCGGTCAAAGGGCCGGTCTTAAACACCGGCGATCCGGGTTCGAGCCCCGGCTGGTGCATGGCATTTGCAGAGCCTCATCCGCAGCCCATGACCACCAACCTGTTCGACTACTTCGAGGATCTACGAGCGCGCGAGCAGGCGCCCGCTCCCTGGACCGCGCGCGCGCCGCGCCAGCCGCAGCAGGCCTATGACCTGCTGCTCGTCCCGCGCGCGCCGCAATGGCAGAGCGACGCCGGTTCGCTGGACGCGCTCAAGCAGATCGAAAGCGAGCCGTGGGTCGATCGCGTGATCCGCTACGACGACGCCGTGCGGCTGCGCGTCGCAGACAGCTGGATCAAGACGACCGGCGCCGCGCTGGAGGCGGGCGGCAGCCTGGAAGCGCCGCTGGCCGATCTCGCGCAGGACAGGCGCGTCTCCGTGCAGTTCTGGGACGCCAACGCGACCAAGGCGCTGCACATCGGCCACCTGCGCAACCTGGCGATCGGCAACGCGCTCGCCGCCGCGCTCGCGCAGGCCGGCGCCAAGGTCGAGCGGCGCAGCCGCATCTCCGACATGGGACGCGCGATGGGCGAGGCCATGGCCGGCGTCATGCAGAGCGGCCGTCACGCCCAGGGCTGGTCTGACGGCGACGGCAAGAGCGACCACTTCGTCGGTGAGTGCTACGCCGACTACGTCGCCTCCGCCGGCATGGTCACCGTCGGCGAGCCTGACCAGGCCGAGGACTCGCTGGCGCGCGAGGTGCACGTGCAGGACGACGCCGCCGACGAGCAGATAAAGCTCGTGCTGCGCGGCGACCGCGACGCGCTGGAGCTCTGGTACAAGACCCGCGCCTGGGTCATCGCCGGGCAGCGAAAGACGCTCGCGCGCCTGGGCATCGCCTTCGATCGCGTGTTCTTCGAGTCCGACTTCCTGCGTGAGACCTCCGAGCTGGTCGACACCGGCCTGCGCAACGGCACGCTGCAGCGGCGCGCCGACGGCGTCGTCGTCTACGCCACCGGCCTGAAGGAGCTGCAGGAGCTGCCGCTGATGCGCGCCGACGGCCTCTCCACGCAGCACCTGCGCTCGCTGACCTACGCCCTCACCGCACCCGAACTGGAGGACGTGGCCTCCATGCAGGTCACCGGCACCGAGTGGGTCGCGCACCTGACCAGCATCCGCAAACTCGCCGAGGAGCTGCAGCCCGGGCTCAACGGCGGCTTTCATCCCAGCCGCAGCATCTTCCACGGCATGGTCTCAAGCCAAAAGCGCGCGCTGACGTCCAGCGCCGGCGCGCAGCTGATCGACGAGCTAACCGAATGGATCGACGCGCAGATCGACGGCGATCCGCAGCGGCGCGAGGTGCGCCGCTGCCATCCCCTCCCCGAACACCTCGCCGCGCAGGTCGCGCTCGGCTACTTCCTGCCCCACGCCGCCACGCCCGACATCGACTTCGAGCCCGAGCGGCTGCTGCGCGAAGATGAGAGCCTGGGCTGGGACGTCGCCCGCGCACAGGCGCGCCGCCGGCGCGACATGGGCCGAGGCGTCGGCGAGCCCGCCGAGGACCCGGCGTATCGCTTCGCCGTCCTGCAGTCAGAGCTCTACCGCCGCCACCTGCGCAGCGCCGTCGAGCGCTTCGACCTGCGCCCGCTCGCGCTGTACCTGCGCCACCTCGCGCGCTGGCACCTCGAAGGCGACCGCGGCGAACACGTCGAGCGCGTCGTGCAGACGCTGCTGGACCGCAGCGCGCGCGGGCTCGGCCTGGAGGCGGCGCGGTGAGCACGCTGCTCGTCGACAACTACGACTCCTATACCTACAACGTCTTTCACCTGCTCGCCGCCGTCTCCGGCGAGGAGCCGATCGTCGTGCACAACGACATGGTCTCCTGGAAGGCGCTGTCGCGGTGGGACTTCGACGCGATCGTGCTCTCGCCAGGTCCCGGGCGCCCGCAGCGCTGGCACGACTTCGGCGTCTGCGCCGACATCCTGCGCCACTCCGAGGTCCCCGTGCTGGGCATCTGCCTCGGCCACCAGGGCATCGGCAACCTGCTCAGCGGCATCGTCGGCGCGGCGCCCATGGCAATGCACGGGCGGCTCAGCCGCGTGCGCCACGACGAAACCGGGCTGTTCGCCGGCATCCCGCAGGACTTCTCCGTCGTGCGCTATCACTCGCTCGCCGTCACCGGGTCGCTCGGACCCGAGGGACGCGTCACCGCTTGGACCGACGACGGCGTCGTCATGGGCATCGAACACCGTCGTCGCCCGCTGTGGGGAGTGCAGTTCCATCCCGAGTCCGTCGCCACCGAGCACGGCCGGCGCCTCGTCGAGAACTTCTACGACCGTCTAGGCCATCGCGGACGCCCGCGATCGCGTCGCGCGAAGATCCGCGCGGCGCGGTCCGGGCGCCTTCGTGCGGTAGAGACGGCAGACGACGCCCTGAAGTTGCACGTGCGCTCGATCGCCGGCGAACCGCCGACGGAGCCGCTGTTCGAACGGTTGTTCGGCGACGCAGAGCACGCTTTCTGGCTCGACAGCGCCGACGCTCCGACGCGCCTTGCGCAGCGCTCGTTCCTCGGCACGAGCGCCGGCGCCGACCGCTGCGTGCTCGAATACGACGTCGCCGAGAAAATCGTCACGACGCATCGCGCCGGCCCGTCGAGCAGCGAGCAGGGATCGATCTTCGACGTGCTCGACCGCGAGCTGGTGGCACGCGCGATCGAGCCGGCGGCAGACTCGGCGAACGGCCTGCTCAGCGGCTTCGTCGGCTACATCGGCTACGAGTGCAAGGCCGACTGCGGCTCGCCCAACTCGCACGCGTCCGACGTCCCAGACGCGCTGCTGATGCTCGCCAACCGTGTCGTGGCCGTCGACCACGTCACGCATACGACCGAGGTGCGCGCGCTGTGTCGCGACGGCGATCGCGACGCCGAGCAATGGCTCGATCAGGCCGAGCTGGCCGTGCGCGAGCTGCTGCACGCTGCGCCCGCGACGGGCCGCGGCGGGCCGGATGGCGACGAAGCGGAGGGACCCGTGAGCTTCCAGTGCGGGCGTGGGCGCGAGCAGTACCTGGCCGACATCCTGCGCTGTCAGGCCGCGCTCGCCGCCGGCGAGTCCTACGAGGTGTGCCTGACCGACCAGATCTCCACGGCGGCCAGCCCCGACCCGTTCGAGCTCTACCGCGTGCTGCGGCGCACCAACCCAGCGCCGTTCGCGGCCTATCTGAAGCTCGGCGAGCTGGCCGTGCTCAGCTCCTCGCCCGAGCGCTTTTTGTCGGTCGATCGCCAGCGCCGCGTGCAGGCGCGCCCGATCAAGGGCACGACCTCGCGCTCGCCGGACCCGGTCGAGGACGAGGCGCTGCGCTCCGAGCTGACGCACGACGAGAAGACCTACGCCGAGCACCTGATGATCGTCGACCTGCTGCGCAACGACCTCGGGCGCGTGTGCGAGGTCGACAGCGTGCGCGTGCCCGAGCTGATGGTCGTCGAGGACTATGCGACCGTGCACCAGCTCATCTCCACCGTCACCGGCGTGCTCGAGCGCGAGCGCACGCCCGTGCAGTGCGTGCGCGCGTGCTTCCCCGGCGGCTCCATGACCGGCGCGCCCAAGCTGCGCACGATGGACATCATCGACGAGACCGAGCGCG
>DATHJQ010000234.1:0-2035 GCA_035286505.1 Solirubrobacteraceae bacterium
CGTCGTCGTGGTACTGGGCGTAATCGGCGGCGGCGTCTATGCAATAGCAGGGCGCCTGCGCCAGAAGCAGTTGGATCCGCAGGGCGACCAGGTCGAGGGACCGGCCGGCACTCAGGGTTCGCAGCGGCCGCGCCACGTCGAGGTCGCCAGCGAGCAGCGAGCTGACTTCGTCGACACGCACTGAAAACCGTGCGGGCGGTCGGTGCCCGGCGCCTGGCCGCTGAGCTCGCCAGGTGGGCGGAGGGTTGATGGCGGACTCGCTGCACGCCTACGAGCACGTGCGCGGCATCTACTTTCCGATCGCGATCGGCGTGTTTGCGGTGATCGTCGCGGCGCTGCTGATCCTGCTCGTGCGGGGCGCGCGACGGCGCTCGGCGCCGGGGCGCAAGTCAGATGCGCTTGCCTTCGAGCTGTTCTACGCGGTGACGCTGGCGTGCGTGACGGTGGTGCTCGTGGCGATCACCTTTCATGCGGAGACGCCGCTTGACCGCACGGCGGCGCACCCTGCCCTGCGCATCGAGGTGACCGCGGCGCAATGGAGCTGGCGTCTGGTGTATTCCAACGGCGCGAGCGTCACGGCGGTGTCGACGTGGCATCCGACGCCTGCGTTCGTGCCGACCGGCGAGCAGGTCGAATTCGTCGGCACCTCGCGCGACGTGATCCACGGCTTCTGGGTGCCCCAGCTGCACTTCCAGCGCCAGCTGCTGCCGGGCTATGAGACGCGTTTTGACCTGCGCTTCGACCGACCCGGCCGCTACGGCGGTGAGTGCTCGGTGTTCTGCGGCAATCAGCACTCCGAGATGCACTTCGCGCTGCAGGCCGTCAGCCCCGCGCGATTTCAGAGCTGGTTGAACTCGCAGACGGCGCAACCGACGGCTGCGGCTGCCGTGGCGGCGAGGGCCGGCCGATCGGCGCAGGGACTCACGGCGGGAAGATCGGCCGGGCGCGTCGGGGCGGCGGAGGCGGCCGGATGAGCACGCTGACCGTGCCCGCGCGCGCGGCGCCGCTGCGCGCGCTCGCCTCGACCGATCACAAGCGCGTGGCAATCGGCGCCGGGGCCGTCGCGTTCGCCTTCTTCGTCGCCGGCGGGGTGCTCTCGCTGATCATGCGCAGCCAGCTGGCCGCGGACGGCGGCGTGATCTCCCAGGACTCCTACAACCAGCTGTTCACGATGCACGGCTCGACGATGGTCTACCTGTTCGTCGTGCCGGTCGGTCTTGCGATCGGGCTGTACTTCGTGCCGCTTCAGGTCGGCGCCGCGGAGGTCGCCGGTCCGCGCGTGGCGCTGGCCGGACTGTGGCTGCTGGTGTTCGGCGGCTTGAGCATGTGGGCGGGCTTTCTCACCAGCGGCGGCGCGGCGGCCGCCTCCTGGTGGGGCTTTGATCCGCTGTCGGATTCGCTGCATTCGCCGGGCAGCGGCATGGAACTCTGGATATTCGGCGTGGTGATGGCCACTGCGGGGCAGATGCTGTGGGCGGGGTGCGTTCTGGTGACGGCGCTGCGCCGGCGCGCGCCGCAGATGACCCTGCTGCGCATGCCGGTGTTCACCTGGTCGATGCTCGCCACGTGCCTGCTGGTGGTGTTCGCGTTTCCCGCGCTGATCGTCGCGCTGGCGCTGCTGTGGGCCCAGCGCCACTTCGGCGGCGTGCTCGGCGGGGGACTGGGCGCCGTCGACTACCAGCAGCTGTTCTGGTTCTACGGGCACCCAGTCGTGTATGTGATGTTCTTTCCGTTCATCGGCATGGTCGGCGAGATCGTGGCGACGTTCTCCGGCAGGCGCTTCTTCGGCCACCACGCGTTCATCCTCGCGCTGCTGGCATTCGCCGGGCTGTCGATGACGGTGTGGGCGCACCACATGTTCACGATGGGCCAGGCGACGAACAAGTACTTCGCGCTGACCTCGACCGCCCTGGTAGTGCCGGCGGGGATCGAGTACCTCGACCTGCTGGGCACGCTGTGGCGGGGGCGCCTGCGCTTCAGCGCAGCCTTCCTGTTCGCGCTGGGCTTCATCGTGCAGTTCCTCGTCGGCGGCCTG
>DATHJQ010000235.1:0-2229 GCA_035286505.1 Solirubrobacteraceae bacterium
GCCAGTCGCCCGACGTCGCGCGACTGTCAGACGAGCACGAGACGCGCATGTCGCTGGCGCTGGCCGGCACGGGCGGTCTGAAGGGTCTCCTCGGGCGGCTGTATCTCGGCGCGCGCGGCTACCGCGACGGGTGCCTGGCGATCTTCGGCTTCGAGGGGCGAGAGCAAGACGTGCAGGTCAGGCGCGACCGTGCGCGGCAGGTCGCGCGCGCGGGCGGCGGGCTGCTCGTGGGGCGCTCGCCTGGCGAGGCCTGGCGCCGAGGACGCTTCGCGGCGCCCTATCTGCGCGACGAGCTGCTGACGCAGGGTGTGATGGTCGAGACGCTGGAGACCGCCACCCAGTGGTCGAACCTGAAGCGCCTGCACGGTGAGGTGACGCGGGCAATCGGCGATGAGCTGCGGGCGGGCGGCACTCCTGGACTTGTCATGTGCCACGTGTCGCACCTGTATGAGACCGGTGCGTCGCTGTACTTCACGTTCGTCGCGCGCCAGCGCGAGGGCGAGGAGATCGCGCAATGGCGCAGCGTCAAGGACGCGGCCAGCCGGGCGATCGTGCAGGGCGGCGGCACGATCACACACCACCACGCCGTCGGACGCGACCACGCCGCGTTCATGCGTGCGGAGATCGGCGACGGCGGCATAGCGGCGCTGCGCGCGCTGAAGTCAGAGCTCGACCCGGCAGGCATCATGAACCCGGGCAAGCTGCTCGACTAGGCCGTGGCGGCGTCACGGCCCCGCCGCCGACGCGATCGACGGGCCCGCGAGCGGGCCTAGTGCAGCGCGAAGCTGCCGCGGAGCACGACCGGGCCGGGCTTGGTGGGCCGCGTGCTGGTCTCGCGGGTGAGCAGCATCGTGTGGTACCGGCCGGCGTCGGCAGGAAGCAGCGCGCCGCCCTGCAGGCTGCCGTTGGCGCCGACTTCGGGACTGCGTCCGAGCGCCTCGTGGCTGCTCGGAGAGTTGTACAGCCACACGGCGTAGAAGAAGCCCTTGCCTTTCGACGGCGCCAGGTGTTCGGCGGCCAGGTAGAAGGCGTACTGCTTTCCTTCTGAGAGCACCTCGGCGACGCCGGCGGCGTTGCTGGAGGAGCTGGGCGGCTTCAGCGCAATGCGCTTGTCTTCTTTGGCCTTCGCTCCGTTGGTGCCCGTCGCGGCCGTCGAGCCGGTGGTGCTCGCCGTGCTGGCTTGGCCGGCGGCGCTGGAGGTCTGCTCGCTTGAGGAGCCACCGCCGTCGGCGATCAGCACGACGGCCACGATCACCGCTGCGACGAGCACGGCCAGGAGCACCGCGCCGCCCGTGCGCGAGCTGCGGGCAGACGGGCGAGAGGGCTTGGGCGCCGGGCCTGTCGCGGTCGCGGGTGCAGGCGTCGCTGTTGCGGGGGCTCGCTCGTCGGGCTCTGGGGGTGACTCGGCGGCGCTGGGGATCTGCACGGCCGAGTCGCCTGTCAGCGGGGCGAGCTCTGCCGCCAGCGCTGTTGCCCACGCGCGCGCCTCCGGCGTGCCTTGCAGGTAGGTGCGCGTGGCCAGGCGCTCGGCCACGCCGGCACGCTGGCCGAGCACGTAGTCGCCAATCTCCTCACGACGCTCGGCTGACAGGGCGCGTGCTTGGGGCACGGCCAGGACCGCGAGCGCGGCGTGCGCGCGGTCGTGCACGGCGCGCTGCTGGATGCTCAGCAGAGCGGCGACCTCGGCGTAGGTCTTGCTCGTGCGCAGCAGCAGCGAGAGCGTGGCGCGCTGGTCGGGGGGGAGGTCGTCCAGTCGGCTCATTGGTGTCGGCGATCCGCCCGCGCCAGGCGACCGCAGGCGGCCGGCAGGGGGATTCGTAGGCTATCGTGGCGCCGCGATGGCCGAGCCGAGCGTCGAGCAGTTGAACACGGTCCTGCGCGGCTTCGATCGGCTCTACGGCCTGCAGCTCGTCGGCTGCGCCGAGGGCGAGGTGTTCGCGCAGGTAGCCGTGCGCGACGAGCTCAAGCAGCCGGCCGGCCTCGTTCACGGCGGCGTGTACGCGTCGATGGCCGAGTCGATGACCTCGCTGGCGACCGCGCTGGCGGTGATGGGTGACGGCAACACGGCGATGGGCCTGGCCAACAGCACGAGCTTTCTGCGGCCGATCACCGAGGGCGTCGTCCATGCGCACGCCAGCGTTATCCACCGCGGGCGCACGACCTGGGTGTGGGATGTTCGCTTCACAGACGACGCCGGGCGCGCCTGTGCTGTCACGCGCATGACGATCG
>DATHJQ010000236.1:0-2998 GCA_035286505.1 Solirubrobacteraceae bacterium
AGTACGAGCGGGTCGGCGTGCCGATGCTGCCGGTCGTGCGCGGCGAGCGCGAGACGCGCCGGCAGATCCTGCTGTATTCGGTGCTGCTGTACGCCGTCACGCAGCTGCCGTTCTGCGCCGGCGGCTTCGGCGCGATCTACCTGATCTGCTCGCTTACGCTCGGCCTGGGCTTCATCGCCGGCGCGGTGCGGCTGTATCGCCGCGCCGACCGTCGCTCGGCGCTGACGCTGTATCTGTTCTCGCTCGCCTACCTGGCGCTGCTGTTCTGCTCGATGGCCGCCGATGCGCACCTCTGAGACCCAGGCCGGCGGCGCGATGCTGAGGCGCGGACGTGACGGGTATTCTCTGGGCCGATGAACCGTCGCCTGGCACGCAAGAACATCCGCACCGGCTGGGTCGTCTGCGCGATCTGCATGTTCATGTTCGGCATCACGTTTGTGGTCGCGGCAGTGTACGTCTCGTGAGCCCGCTCGATCCCGAGGTGCCGCCCGTCGGCGAGGAGATCCATCTTCCCGGGCCTACCATCTTGCCTGTGCTGACGGCGGTCGGCTTGACGCTGCTGCTGATCGGCCTGACGACGTTCGTCGAGCTGACCGTCATCGGCGCGCTGCTGACGATCGGCTGCGTCGTGAGCTGGCTCAAAGACACGCGCGCTGAAGTCGACGAGCTGCCGCTCGACTGACCCGCGGCACGGCTTGGCGATCTCAGCCTCGTTCGCTGTGCGGTGAATGGGGGCCGATCGGAGCTCGACCAGCGCGCAGTCCCCAAACTGCGCGCACCCCCACTCACCCCACCGCTGCGCTCTCCGGCACCGGACAGATCGCTCCGTCGTCGGTCCAGCAGCGCACGACGTCGCGGACGGAGAGAATGCCCACTGTCTCTCCCCGCTCGACGACGATTAGGTGGCGAAAGCCTCCGCGCACCATGGCGGCCGCCGCCTCCTCAAGCGACCAGTCGGGCGCGGCGTAGACGACGTCGCTGGTCAGATGGTCGGCCACGACCTCGGTGTCCGGGTCCTCCCTCGCGCCCAGAGAGCGCAGGATGTCGCGCTCGGTGATGATGCCCGGTCCTCCGCTGTCCGGGTCCATCACGACGGCGGCGCCCACCTCTCGGCGAGACATGAGCTGCGCGACGGCGCGCAACGTGTGATCCGGCCCAACTGCAAGGACCGTGGGACTCATGCCTTCGCTGACCTGCATGGCCGCTCCTTTCAGGATCCGTCTCTCTGCTCGTCCACGACTTGCAACGATTGGCTCAATCTATAGCTGAGTTACCCGTGCGTCAAGCGTTGAACCGTTCGAGGGGAGAAGGCATTAGGATCACGCCTCGCGATGGAAGGGACGTCCGCAGACAACGCCCGTACGGGCGCACACACACGAGGCGCGGCGCATGGCTAAACAGCGTCATCTGATCCTCACGATCGTCGCAGCCGTCGTGGCGATCGCGGTCGGGGTCGTGCTCAGCTACGTGATCCACTGGTTCCCGGTGCAGGCCTCGACGCAGGCGCACAACACCGACCGCCTCTACCACGTCCTCGTGGACGCCTCGATCCCGATCTTCGTGCTCGTCGTCACCGTCGTGCTCTACTGCGCCTGGCAGTTCCGCATGAAGCCCGGCGAGGAGCTCAAGGACGGGCCGCCGATCCACGGCAACACGCGCCTGGAGGTCGTCTGGACGACGATCCCCGCCGTCATCCTGCTGGCGCTCGTCTCCTATTCGTTCGTGGTCCTGCACGACAACGAGACGAAGCCCTCACGCGAAATCCACGTCGGCGTTACCGGCCAGCAGTTCGCCTGGAGCTTTCAGTATCCGCCCTCGGTCACGCACGGCAAGCCCGTCGAATCCGACCAGCTCTACCTGCCCGAGGGCCAATCGGTCCAGTTCGCGCTGCACTCCAAGGACGTGATCCACGCCTTCTGGATCCCCGCGTTCCGCCTGCAGGAGGACGTCGTGCCCGGGATCACGGTCAAGTACCGCGCCACGCCGGACCGCCTGGGCACCTATCCGATCGTCTGCAACCTGCTCTGCGGGCTGGGGCACTCGCTGATGCGCACGACGGTCCACGTGGTGCCCCAGGCGCAGTTCCAGCAGTGGCTGAAGAGCCACGCTGGGGCGACCGTGCCAGGCGGCGGCGGACCCGGCTCGACGACCGGCACAACATCGGCGACTGCAGGATAATGTGGCTGACGTGCGAGGCGAGACGATGACCCTGGGCATGGAGGCGCGCTGATGGCGGCGAGGCTGCGCGCGCCCGGCTTCTACCGCGCCGCCTGGATGATGGTGCTGGGCGTCGCTTTCGCGACAGGGCTGACGTGGGTGGTGCGCATGAGCACCGGGCACTCGACCTTCAGGCACTTCATCGACGGGGAAGCGATCCTCACCGTGTCGCTGATCGCTGTGCCGCTGCTGTTCCTCGTGGGCATCGGCGGCTTCGACTACTGGTTCTACTGGGCCGCCGGGCGAAAGACGCGCGCGGAGGATCACTCCGGCCACGGGGCGCACACGTGGAAGGACTACTTCCGCATCAACACCGACCACAAGGTGATCGGCGTGCAGTACACGGTCACATCGTTCTTCTTCCTGCTCGTCGGCGGCCTGATCGCGATGCTGATGCGCGCCGAGCTCGCCGCCCCCGGAGCCCAGTTCGTCGACGCCAACGCCTACAACGGGCTCTTCAGCGTCCACGCGTCGCTGATGATCTTCCTGTTCATCATCCCGGTGTTCGCGGGCCTGGCGAACTTCGTGCTGCCGCTGATGATCGGCGCGCCGGACATGGCCTTCCCGCGTCTGAACGCGCTGTCCTTCTGGCTGCTGCCGGTCGCCGGCGCGCTGATGCTGGGGAGCTTCTTCGCCCCGGGCGGCGCATTCGCCGACGGCTGGACGGCGTACGCGCCGCTATCGACGGACGCGCCGGTCGGCCAGACGTTCTTCTCGCTGGGCGTGCAGTTCGCGGGAGCCTCCTCGATCATGACGGCGCTGAACTTCCTCGTGACGATCA
>DATHJQ010000237.1:0-5706 GCA_035286505.1 Solirubrobacteraceae bacterium
TCGGCAACGGGCCGTGAATGCGCTCCAGTTCGCTCAGGTCGAGCTGGTCTCTGGGCCGGCCGGCGATGCGCTTGAAGGCGACGAGGCTGGCCAGCGAGGCGACACGAGCGGGCTGATCGTGAAAGGTCAGCCTGATGGCAGCGTCGGCGACGGTCTTGAAGTCGACGGGCGGGGGACCCTCGCGCAGCAGGTCGACGGGACCGAAGCGGCTGTCCACGCGCAGCGTCTCGGCCTCTGCGAGCGCAGCAGCCGGTATCGACTCGCCGCCGCGGCGGGCGTCGATCTGCGCCAGGAAGCGCGACAGCACGGGGTCGAGCGAGCGATCGTCGCCGATCAACAGGTCGACGTCCTCGGTGCCGCGGACGTAGGAGTTGGCTATCACCGCGAAGCCGCCGATGATCACGTACGGCAGGCCCACGTCGTTGGCAGCTGTGATGACTCCTACGAGGTCGGGTGCGTCAGGTGGCGGGACGCCCACGCTGGGCCTCCCACGCGGCGCGGCGCAGCTCGGCGGCCGTGCGGGAGAGCCGCACCCCTCGCTCGAGGCGCTCGGACACCGTGGCGGCGCGCGAGCGCGCGTCGTCTTCGGCGGCCTGTGCACGGTTGATGCCCAGCCACCTGGGATCACCGGGGCGCAGCAGCGAGCCGACGGAACGTCTGGCCATGAATCCCATTGTACTCGCGGCGCGGGTGGGCGATCGACGGCATGGTCTTCAAGGCCGAAGCCGCGAAGCTCGCCGCGTTCGGGTCCTAGTCGCGCGGCCCGTCTAGAACTCCTCGGCCGTGTGCGGCCCGACGCAGGCGATCGCGAGATTGTCGGCGACGCCGGCGGCGACCTCGCGCACCTCGTCGAAGGTGACGGCGTCCAGCGCGGCGATCGCCTCGTCGGGGTCGATGGACTCGCCGAAGACGATCTGCTGGTTGGCGGCGTAGCGCGCGACGGCGTTTGTGTTCTCGAACGACAGCACCAGGCGACCGGCCGCGTAGGCACGGGCGCGCTGCACCTCCTCCTCGGTGGGCCCATCATCGCGCAGCTCGTCGACGATCTCGCGCATGCGCGTATACGCCTCGATGCACTTGGTCGAGTCAAGACCCGAGCCGAGCTGCAGGATCGGCACGTCGGCGAAGGCGTGCGCGATCGCATAGACCGAGTAGCAGAGACCGCGTTTCTCGCGGATCTCGTCGAACAGGCGCGATCCCATCGAGCCGCCGAGCAGCGTCGAGTAGATCGACAGCGCCGCGCGCTCGCGCACGTCGGTCACCGCGACCTGGGGCCGATAGATCATGCGCAGGTGCGACTGGTTGGTGTCGCGCTCCTCGACGAGCGTCTGCGGCGCGAAGTCAGGGGCCGGCTCGGCGGGGTCGGGCGCCAACAGCTCGGGGAAGCGCGCAAAGCACTCCTGCAATTGGTCCTCGTCGGGCAGGTGGTCGAGGTTGCCGACGAGGAACGCGCCGCCGTGGGCGCCGGCCCAGCGGCGCTGGCGGAAGGCGACGATGCCCTCGCGAGTGAAGCTGCGCAGGTTCTCCTCGGGGCCGAGCACGGTGCGTCCGAGTGGATGATCGCCGAACGCCGCTTTGTCGATCAGGTACTCGGCGACCATCGACGGCTGGTCGAAGGCGCGGTTGATCTCCTGGATGACCACACCGCGCTCGCGGTCGAGCTCCTCGGCATCTATCTTCGGCCGCCCGACGAAGTCCGACAGCAGGTCGATCGCGGCGTCGGCGCTCTCCGCGCGTACGGTGATGTGGAAGGCGACGATGTCGTGGCTGGTGTAGGCATTGAGCACCCCGCCAAGGCGCTCGGCGGTCTCGTTGACGTCTGAGTAGTTGGGGTACTTCTCGCCGCCCTTGAAGACGAGATGCTCGAGGAAGTGAGCCATGCCATTCTCCTGCTTGCGCTCGTTGCGCGCACCCGCGTCGAAGGCGACCAACACGGTGAGCGCGCGCGTGCCCGGCAGCGCGATACGGTGGATCGGCAGATCGTTGGTCGAGACGGTCGTCGTGTGGATGCTGGCCATAGCGTCGCCCACGATACCCGCGCAAACGCCGCTAACCGGGGCCTCTGGCGCGGTCGCCTGCAAAACCACTTGCATGCAGGCGTTTTGCCCGGCGCAACCACCGTGCCACGGTACCCTCCCAGGCCGTGCGAGCGACCGACACAGTCACCGCGCCGCAGGAGGATCGTCCGCTGGGCGAGCCCTCGACGGCGGCGCGACCGCAGATCCTCGAGCGCCGGCGCCGCGGCGCGCACGCCAAGCCTCGACGCTCGGCTGCGCCGGTCCGCGACAGCCGCGACACGGTCGTCGAGTTCCGCGGCGTCTCCAAGCTCTACGGGCCGGGCGGCATAGGTCTCGAGCGCGCGACGTTCGCCGTTCGCCGGCAGGAGATGGTCTTTCTCGTCGGGCCGACCGGCTCGGGCAAGTCGACGATCATGCGTCTGCTGATCAAGGAGCTCGAGCCCTCCGACGGGCGCATCCGCGTCGCCGGTCGCGACCTGGCCGACATCGAGCGCAAGAAGGTGCCCTATTACCGCCGCAACGTCGGCGTGGTCTTTCAGGACTTCAAGCTCCTGCCCACGCGCACCGTGTACGACAACATCGCCTATGCGCTGCAGGTCACCGGCGCTTCGCGCAAGCAGATCCGCTCGACGCTGCCGGACATCCTGCGCCTGACGGGCCTGTCGACGAAGTTGCACAACTACCCGCATCAGCTCTCTGGCGGCGAGCAGCAGCGCGTGGCGGTCGCGCGCGCTTTCGCCGGCCACCCGCCGCTGCTGCTCGCTGACGAGCCGACCGGCAACCTCGATCCCGAGACGTCGATCGGGATCATGCAGCTGCTCTATCGGATCAACCGTGCGGGCACGACGGTGCTCGTCGCCTCACACGACAACGCGATGGTCGATCGCATGCGCCGCCGCGTGATCGAGCTCAAGCGCGGAAGGATCGTCCGCGACGAGGCCTCCGGGCTCTACGGCGCGCGCGAAGAGAACACTGACGAGCTCGGTGAGCGCCTCAAACGGGAAGTCACGTGAAGCCGGCGTTCTTCCTCAAAGAAGCGTTTCGCTCGATGCAGCGCAACGCCGTTCCGAGCTTTGCCGCGCTCGCGTCGGTGCTCGTCACGACGCTCGTGCTCGGCGTGTTCATCCCAGTCGTCGAGGCGACCAACGGCGCGGCCAACGACGTGCGCGGGCGAGTGCTCGTGGACGTCGACATGACGCCCAACGCGACGGCCGCCGAAGTGGCTCGCGTGCGCGGCGAGCTGCAGCGGGCGCCGCACGTCAAGAGCATTCAGTACGTCTCCAAGCAGCGGGGTTACGAAGAGCAGAAGAAAGCCAACCCGCAGGCGTTTGCGCTGATCGGCTACAACCCGCTCCCGGACATCTTTCGCGTCACGCCCGACCATCCGGAAAACTCGGGCGCGCTGCGCGCCGAGCTCGACCAGTCGAGTCCCCTGGGCACGCGCCTGGTGAGCGATCCGGCGATCGCAGCGGTGCAGAACCGCCAGGCTCAGACCGACACGATCCTGTCGGCGACGCGCGTGATCAAGATCACGATGGCGCTGCTGGCCGCGCTGCTGGTGATCGCTTCGATCCTGCTGATATCGAACACGATTCGCCTGTCGCTGTTCTCGCGCCGGCGCGAGGTCGAGGTGATGAAGCTGGTCGGTGCGACCGACTGGTTCATCCGTTGGCCGTTCGTCTTGGAGGGGCTGTTTCTCGGCGCGATCGGCGGCGCGGCGGCGATCGGCCTGCTGGCGCTGGCGAAGGTCACGCTCGTCGATCCGCTGGCCAACACGGTGAAGCTGATCTCCCAGCCGGACATGATCGCCTTCCCGCTGCTGATCGCGATTCTGATGGGCTGCGCGATCGCCGTCTCGGCGGCTGGCTCAGGCCTCTCGCTGCGGCGCTTTCTCAGGGTCTGATCCGTAGTCTGCGCAGGGCGATGCCCTCCAGACGACGACACCCGCTGCTGGCGGTGCTCGCGGCGGCGCTGCCGATCCTGCTGATTCTCGGCGTATACCTGGGAGGACACCCGGAAGACCTGCCGAGCTTCGCGCGCAGCGCGCTCGTCGCCGACCACGAGACGCGCGTGGTCAACGAAGCGATCAACCGCATCGCAAGCGACTACTACCGCCCGATCGCCAAGGGGAAGCTGACCAACGCTTCGATCTCAGGCGCCGTAGCGAGCCTGAACGACCGTTTCTCGCATTACCTCTCGCCGCGCGAATTTCGCGCATTCAATCAGCCGCCGAGCTTCACCGGCATCGGCGTGTCGGTCGGTCCCGACCGTCGCGGGCTGCGCATCGCGCGCGTGTTCGACGGCTCTCCAGCAGCGCGCGCCGGCCTGCGCGCGGGCGACCTGATCGTCCTCGCCGAGGGGCACAAGCTCGCCGGCCTAGCCGCCGAAAAGGCGACTGCGCTGATCAAGGGTCCTCCCGGCACGGACGTCAAGCTCGGCGTCGAGCAGCGCCGCGCAGGCCATGAGGCGCTGCACACGCTGAGGCTCACACGCGCGACGATCTCCGAGCCGGTCGTCGCGTCGGTGACGAAGACCGTGCACGGCGCCAAGCTGGGCGTCGTCGAGCTCGCCACGTTCAGCCCCGGGGCGCACGGCGAAGTGCGCGAAGCCGTCGAACGTGAGCTGCGCGCCGGCGCGCGCGGGATCGTGCTGGACCTGCGCGCCAACGGCGGTGGGCTGGTCGACGAGGCGAGGCTGATCGCGAGCATCTTCGTCGAGGAGGGCACGATCGTCTCAACGCGCGGGCGTACGCAGCCGAGCCAGACGCTGACGGCCACCGGCGGGGCGATCTCCCGCTCGATCCCGGTCGTGGTGCTCGTCGACGCCAACACAGCCTCCGCGGCTGAGATCGTCACGGCGGCCCTGCAGGATCACCACCGCGCGACGATCGTCGGCACGCACACGTTCGGCAAGGGCGTCTTCCAGGAGGAGGAGCCGCTGTCCAACGGCGGCGCCCTGGACATCACCGTGGGCGAGTACTTCACGCCGAACGGACGCAACCTGGGCGGCGGCGGCGTCAAGCAGGGGGCGGGCATCACGCCCGAAGTGCGCATACGCCAAGGCGTCGACTCCAATCGCGGGCTCGACGTAGCGTTGAGCACGCTCGCCGCGAAGGTCAAGTGAGCGCCCGGCGCCCGACGCCTCAGCGCCGTCCGCGGCGCTCCGCGCAGGCCGGCTCGCGAGTGGTGTGGCCGCCGCAGGAGCGCCAGTCGGCGCGTGCGGCGATCGATGCCCTTATGCGCGAGCGCGGGCTCGGGCGCGGCTTCGAGCGCCACGTGCAGCGCGCCGCCAAACGCGCGCGTGACCGCGGGCTGGACGTTCGTGGCGATCTGTCCTTTAGGCGCGACCTCACCGACCTGCCGACGTTCACCATCGACCCGGTCAGCGCGCGCGACTTCGACGACGCGGTCTCTGCCGAGGAGCTCTCTGGCGGCAACATCCGCGTGTGGGTGCACATCGCCGACGTCAGTGCATATGTGCCCGAGGGATCGCCGGTCGACCTGCAGGCGCGCGAGCGCGCGACGAGCGTCTACGTTCCGGGTGCCGTCGAACCGATGCTGCCGCAGGAGCTGTCCAACGACGCATGCTCGCTCGTGGCGGGACGCGAGCGCCTGGCGGTGACGGTTGAGCTGCAGCTCAAACGCGCCGAGGTCGACAGCGCGAAGTTCTACCGCTCGGTGATCCGTTC
>DATHJQ010000238.1:0-3193 GCA_035286505.1 Solirubrobacteraceae bacterium
ATGTCTGCGACGTGCTCATGACACCGGGGCGAACAGCGGCGTGAGCTGGTGGAAGACGAACAGGCCCTGCAGGACCAGCGTGGCCGCGAGCAGGCGACGGTCGCGCGCGATCATGGCGAGCGGCAGCGGCCAGAGGATGTACCAAGCCAGCAACCAGGTGCTCGTGACGGAGATCGCCAGCAGCGCCCAGCCGGATGCGGCCACCCAGTCATAGCCGCGCCAGGTGCGCCACAGCAGGTGCACGACGATCAGCACGAGCAGCGCCTTGAGCAGGTCGTGATCGATCGGGAACACGCCGGGCTTGCCGAACAGATGCGCTATCTCGGTGGCGAAGCTGTCGCTGGAGACGAAAGCCGCGTCGCGGTTTAGCGCGGCGACGATGTTGACGCCGTCCAGACCGAACACGGCATAGGCGATCGCGGCGCCGAGCGCCAGCGCGCCCAGCGCCCCGAGGCCCTGCGCGCGGCTACGCCGCGCGAGGATCATGAACGGCAGGAGCGCGGCGACGGTCGCCTTGACGAGCGCGCCGGCGACGACGGTGGCGGCCGCCGAGGTGTCGCGTCCCGCGAACGTCAGGGCGACGGCGAGCATCATCAACAGCATCATCAGCAGGTCGTTGTGCGCGCCGCCGAGCGTGTAGATCACGTACAGGGGGTTGGCGCCGACGAGCAACAGCGCCTTCACGGGGTCCAGCCCGCGAAGGCGCGCGCAGCGCCACGTGAGCGCGAGCGTGCCGGCGCTCGACAGCATCGCCAGCGCCTTCATGCCCCACACCGCGCCGGTCACGCCGAGCAGGCCGAACGGATAGGAGATCAGCGTGTACAGCGGCCCGTATGCCGTGTCGACCTTCTTCCAGTCCTGCCCGACGTAGTGATAGATCGGGTCGTGGGTGATCGAGATCGGGCCGTGCGTGTATGGGTTCAGCCCGTGCTCGACGCCGATGCGCGCGTAGGCGATGTAGCTGAAGACATCGGTCGAGAGCAGGATCGGGCCGACGAAGATGATCGCGTGCAGCGCAGCGATCAGCGCGATCGCCCAGCGTTTGGAGACGCTGCCGATCGAAGATCGGCCAGCCAGCAGCGCCAGACCGCCATAGCCTGCCGAGAAGGCCAGCACGGCGATCAGGAAAATCCGAAAGCCCAGGCGCTCGCCGATGCGCGCACCGCCCCCGAAGGGAGTGGTCAGCCAGCCGGCGATCTGCGGTGACTTGGGGATCAGCACCGAGTGGCCGAGCGAGCCGTCGAGCACGATCTCGGCGGTGGCGGCGAGCATCACCAGCGCGCAAATGGCGGCGAGCGCGGGCGCCCACTGGGCGCTGCGCGTACGTGCTAGGCGGACTTCGCTCTGGGCGGCGACGTTCACGACGCCGCCCAGTTCACAAGGCGGTCCAGACGGTCTTCGTCTCCAGGTAGGCGTCCAGGCCGTCGTGTCCGTGCTCGCGCCCCAGTCCCGAGGCCTTGAAGCCGCCGAACGGCGCGGGCGGCTCGGAGTTGCCCCACGTGTTGACGTACACCGTGCCGGCGCGCAACATGGCCGCCAGCTTGTGGGCGCTCGAGACGTCGCGCGTCCACACGCCCGCGGCGAGCCCGTACTCGCCGTCGTTGGCGCGTCGAGCGACCTCCTCCAGGCTGTCGTAGGGCGAGGCGACGAGCACCGGGCCGAAGATCTCCTCGCGGGCGATCTTCAGCTCGTCGGAGGTCGTGCTGAACAGCGTCGGCGCGACGTAGTAGCCGCCGCTCTCGCTCAGCGCGGCCTCGCCGCCGACCAGCAGCTCGGCTCCCTGCTCGCGCCCGGACTCGATGTAGCCCATCACGCGGTCGCGCTGCTCGGCGGAGACGAGCGGGCCGAGCTGGCTGTCGGGGTCAAGGCCCGGCCCGAGCTTGGCCGACTTGGCGGCCTCGGTCAGCGCGCCCATCACCTGGTCGAAGCTGTCCGCGGGCACGAACAGCCGCGAGCCGGCGTTGCAGGCCTGCCCGGAGTTGAAGTAGATGCCCTGGAAGGAGCCCTTGATCGCCGCCTCGATGTCGGCGTCGGGCAGGATCACGTTGGGCGACTTGCCGCCGAGCTCCAGCGTGACGCGCTTGAGCGCGCGGCCGGCCTTCGCGCCGATCTCGCGTCCGACCGCCGTGGAGCCGGTGAAGGCGATCTTGTCCACGCCGGGGCTGTCGACGAGCGCGGCGCCGGTCGAGCCGTCGCCGGTGACCACGTTGAGCACACCCGGCGGGAAGCCGACCTCCAGCGCCAGCTCGCCGACGCGCAGGGCCGTCAGCGGCGTCTGCTCGGCGGGCTTGAGCACGCTCGTGCAGCCGGCGGCGAGCGCGGGGCCGAGCTTCCAGGCGGCCATCAGCAGCGGGAAGTTCCACGGCACGATCTGACCGCATACGCCGACCGGCTCGCGCCGCGTGTAGCAGAGCATGTTCGGCGCGGTGACCGGCAGCACGCCGCCCTCGATCTTGGTCGGCCAGCCGGCGAAGTAGCGCAGGTGCGCGGCGGCGCCGCGCACGTCGACGTACTTGGCCAGTCCGACCGGCTTGCCGTTGTCCAGCGACTCCAGCTCGGCAAGCTCCTGGTCGTGATCTTCGATCGCCTGCGCCAGCGCGTGCAGGAGCTGCTCGCGTCCGCTCGCCGGCATGCTCGCCCACGGTCCCTCCTCCAGCGCCCTGCGGGCGGCGCCGACCGCCCGTTCGACGTCCGCTGCGCCGCCCTGCGCGACGGTCGCGATCTCGCGCCCGCTGGACGGATCGAGCGTGGCGAACGTCGCGCCGTCGGCCGCGTCTGAGCGCTCGTCGCCGATCAGCAGCTGCTGGCGATGCGAGAGGAACTCGCGCGCAGCGGGCCCGAGCGCGTCGGGGAGGGTGGCTGTGTCGGCGGCGGCTGTCATGGCGGCTCCTTGTGGGCGGTCTCTAAGGCTTGAGCACGATCTTAAGCGCCTCGCGGCGGTCGTACAGAGCGTACGCCTCGGGAGCGTCCTGCAGGCTCATGTGGTGCGTCACCAGCGGGCTGGGGTCCAGGCGGCCGCTGGACATCAGCGCGAGCACCCGGTCGACGTGCCCGATCACGTTGGCGTGGCCCGAGCGCATGTTCAGCGCCTTGATCCAGAACAGGCCCATGTGCACCTCACAGCGCTCTGCGTACACGCCGATCGCCTGCACCGTGCCGCACTTGCGCGTCAGTCGAATCGCCAGCTCCAGCG
>DATHJQ010000239.1:0-3682 GCA_035286505.1 Solirubrobacteraceae bacterium
AGGTCAAGGCGACGGCGATCGGCTCGGGAGTCCCGCAGGTGACGCTTACCACGCAGGTGGGCGGCACGAAGTAGCCGCCCGAACGGATCGGCAGGCGACAGGGCAGGGCGCCGTCCATGGCGCCTGCCCGGTCGCGACGACGCGCGGCAGGCGGGCTCGAGCGCCACATCCCGCCTGCCGCGCATAGCCGCCTCGCCGCGGGGGACGTCGAGCCCCAACGGCTGTCCGCACGCCCGCCCTACAATGCCGGCATGGAGAGCCCGACCCCCGAGACCGGCGCGCGCAGCTGGCTTCGCTGCTATCGCTGCTGGTCACAGGATCTGGAGGTGCAGGTCCACTACGAGGGCATCCACAAGATCGACCCCGACACGGGCGAGCGCGCCGAAGTGATCGACGAGCTTCAGGAGGCCGTCGTGCAGTGCCTTGACTGCATGCACGACCAGCCGCATCTCGGCTTCAACAACAGCCGCGTCGAGCCGATCGAGGATCGCTGGGAACGGATGATCGCCGGCACGCCGTGGGTCGCCTCGTGCACCGTCGAGGTCGACGCCGACGAGGTCGAGAGCTGCTCGGGACCCGAGGCCGGCGACGCCCTGTCATACGCCGCCTTCGGCGACCATGGCGTACGGGAGTTCTTCACGCACGTGCGCTTCCACAAGCACGAGGACGACTCGCGCATCATCGTCCACCTGCTCGTGGAGCTGTATGCGCGATCGCTGGAGGAGGCGACGGAGGTGCTCGAGTCCTCCGCGCGCGGCTCGCTGACGATCACCTCGTTGGCCGAGGAGTCCCGCCCTCCCGCCGCGGCCGGCGAGACGCACGGGCACGACTGAGACGGGTCGATCCAAGCCCGGGGCGGCGTACCCGGCGCGGACGCGCGCAAACCTAGACGAACGTCTAGCTGCACCCGCACCATTGGGCGGTTGCGTGCAGGCTATGCGAGCGACGATTCTTGAGCTACGCTTTAGCCAAGAGTTCGCACGATGCGGACAAAAAGGACCCAAGGGGGAGTACGTATGGATGCGTCGATCAAGGTTCTTGTCGCGGACGACCACCCGCTGATGCTGCAGGGCATTCGCCGCGCGCTGGAAGGCAGCGAGGGGATCGACGTCGTCGGCGAGGCGCGCTCTGGCGAAGAGGCGCTCGCGCTGGTCGAGCGCAGAAAGCCCGACCTGGTACTGCTCGATTTGCACATGCCGGGCATGGGCGGCCTCGAATGCATCGCCGAGCTGCAGCGCAGTTGGCCGGACGTGAAGTCGGTCGTCATCTCCGCTTCGGATGACCGCGCGAGTATCGACGCGGCGCTGATATCGGGCGCAAGCGCCTACATCCTCAAGAGCGTCAGCCCCGTGGACATCCCGTCGGTGATCCGCCAGGCTTCCAGCGGCGCCGTCTACCACGTGTCCTCCGCGCCGCGACCGGCGTGTGATGCGCCGCCGATCGCGAGTGGGCCCGAGCTGACCCCGCGGGAGCGAACCATCCTGACGGCCGTCGCCGACGGGCTGACCACCAAGGCGATCAGCCAAGACCTTTGGCTCAGCGAGCACACGGTGAAGTTCCACCTCACGAACATCTACCGCAAGCTGGGAGTCTCCAACCGCAGCGCGGCCGTGCGTTACGCCTTCGAGAACGACCTGACCTCGAGCCGCCCGCTCGCGGCCGCCACTGCGTAGCGGCACGCCGCGGGCGATCGGCGTCCGCACGTTCGTCCGCCGGCGCCGGCGGCGGCATCGTCGCACGGAGGTCGCGGGCGACGCCTCAGGCGGTATTTGCCTGGGCTTCGTTTCCGACAGGTTCCCAGCGCTCGAGCGCGACAGAGACGACCGTCGGGCCGCCGGGACGGCTGTCGATCCGGCACTGGCCCCCGAGCAGGCGCACCCGCTCGTGCATCGCGACGAGGCCCAGGCGTCCTTCGCGCGCGGCGCGTATCAGCGTGGACTCCAGGTCGAAGCCCTGACCGTCGTCGATCACCTGCGCCTCGACGCCCTCGGCATTTGCCGAGACGGCGATCTGGACCTTCTTCGCGTCGCTGTGCTCGCGAACGTTGGCCAGCGCCTCGTGGACGATGTTCAGAAGCGCTATCTGCTGCGACGCGGACAGCTGGCCCAGCTCACCGTCGAGCTCGACCCTGGGCTCCGTGTTGGTGCGCGCCGCGAAGGCCTGCGCCACGTCGCGAAGCGCTCTGGCAAATGGGCGGTTGAGCAGCACCGAGGCGGCTCGGACTTCGTTGGAGATGCGTCGCAGATCGACGTCCAGCGACAGCAGCTGCGATTCCACCTCGTCAACGCGCCGGCGGACGAGCTTACGCGCGCCCGCGTCCGCGAGCATCGCCTCCAGCTCGTCGCGCAATGCACGAAGATCGCTGGCGACGACGGCGACGTCCTGAATCGGGCCGTCGTGCAGATCGAAGCCCAGGCGCGTCAGCTTGCGCTCGCTGGACTCGACGAGCGTGCGCTCGGTGGACGTGTTCGCGCCGAGCAGAGCGTCGCGCTCGAGTATCGCCGCGAGCATCGAGACGGCTTCGAGGAGAAACGACTCGCACGCGTCGCGCATGCCGGGGCGAGCGGAGCCGACCAGGGCCGCAAGTGGGTGACGCCATCGGCCCACGGGGAGGCCCACGAGCAGCCGCCGGGCGCCCGCGTCAGCACTCTGGCCCGCGAACAGCTGAGTCGCCAGCTGCCTCGCGCCACGCGACGGATTTCCCTCACCGACGTGACGCGCGCACTGGATCTGCTCGGCGTCGTCGAGCGTCCACAGCGAAACGCTGCGCACCGGCGCCAGCGCGGTGAGCATGCCCAGCTGCGCGTCGAGCGCCGCCGCCGGGGACACCGTCAGCAGCTCGGGAGCACGGAGCACTTCGCGGGCGAGGGCCAGGCGCGAGACGCCCATCACATCCTCCAGCTGATCCGCCAGCCGGGCCGCGTCGCGCGGGGCTGCCGTGAGCTCGGATCGCATGCGAGCAAACAGCTCAGCCGAGGCGACCAGCAGGGCCGTGCGCATTGCACTGGCGGCGGCGTCCACGCTGAGCGTTTCCAGCGCCCGCTTTCTTGCGTGCCTGCGCGCCTTCAGAAAGGCGCGGCGGTCGGGCCAGTCGATCTCGTCGAACAGGCGCTCCAGGCGGCGCAGCTCGGCGGGCAGCGCGCGGACTCGCGTCTCACCGCGGCCGCTTGGTGGGACCTCGCCCCTAAGGCTTGCTTGGCTGGGCAGTTCGACAAGCGCCGCAGCATGCGTGCGCCCGCTGCCCGACGGATCGTCGTGTCCGTTTGCGTTGTTGGCCATCTTCTTCTTGGTTGAATCCGGAGCCGTCATTGGAACCGGCTCTGATCGGTTTTTGGCCGTATCGACGGATAGAGGGAAAAACTCAAGCAGTGGGTGGGCGTCGCGAAGCCGTCCGCGCGGGTGCCGACAGCCATGCCAATGCGAATGCGTGGCATCAGATAACAGCTCCTTTCGAGAGCTTCGAATTGATTCCGGGATGGGCTGGATCGGGACGATCCAGCCTCCAGATGAGCCGGGCCGGGGGAGCTAGCCCGGGTGCTCGGGAATCAACACGAAAGGCGCGGCGCCCAAGGGCTCGGCCGCGAGCCGCAGCCGGCGCAGAGCGCCCGGTGGACCCAACGCCAGGAGGCCCGCGAGAGTCAGCAAGATCAAGAAGCCAACGCCGGCCCCGGCCGCCGACCCG
>DATHJQ010000240.1:0-6984 GCA_035286505.1 Solirubrobacteraceae bacterium
GCTTCGGCGAGCCTCTCAGTTGATGCGAGGGCACCCGCGAGCCGGCTGCGCAGCTCTGTCAGCTCGTCCGGGTTGATCTTGTAGGTGTGCTCGGGGCCCGGATAGCGGCGCGCTCGAACGTCCTCGGCATAGGCCGCCACGCCCGCGTTCATCTCCTGCTGCAGGTTGGCGTAGCGCTTGACGAAGCGCGGGCCGAGGCCGTCGCGGATGCCGAGCAGGTCGTGGAACACGAGGACCTGCCCGTCGGTCGCCGGGCCGGCGCCGATCCCGATCACGGGGATCTCCAGGTGGGGCATCAGCTCCTCGCTGACGGCGCTGGGGATCGCCTCGAAGACGAGCGCGAAGCAGCCCGCATCCTGGAGCGCGAGCGCCTCTGTGGCGATCCGCTCGGCGGCTGTGGCGGTGCGACCCTGCGCCTTCCAGCCGCCGAGGGCGGTGGAGGTCTGGGGAGTCAGGCCGACGTGGCCCATCACGGGAATGCCCGCGCCGACTATCGCCCGTGCCCGCTTCACCGAGGCCTCGCCGCCGCCCTCGAGCTTGACGACTTCGCAGCCGGCCTCCTTGACCATGCGCATGGCCGTGGTGATCGCCTGCTCGTCGGACACCTCGTAGGAGCCGAACGGCAGATCGCCGATCAGCAAGGGCGTGCGCAGGCCGCGGCGCACGGCGCGTGCAAGTACGAGCATGTCGTCGAGCGAAACCGGCGTCGTGGCGTTGTAGCCGAGCACGGTCGTGGCGGCGGAGTCGCCGACGAGCACCAGATCGACCCCGGCCGACTCGGCCGCGCGCGCGCTCGGGTAGTCATAGGCGGTGACCATCACGATCGGATCGCCGAGCCGCTTCTTCTCCGCGAGCAGCGGCAGCGTCATCGGCAGGCGTCCGGGATCGGACGGGGCCTGTATGTCGGGCTGGCTGGACATGAGTGCTTCCTCTCTGAGCGGTTGACCCCCTACGTCAGCAGGGTGGCCACCGCGTCGTCGATGGTGATGATGCGATTGGTCTGCGCCTGCACGTGCACCACGCGAGGCTCGTAGCTCTCCAGGTCCGCCTGGTCATAGCCGGCGTAGGAGACGACGATGATCGTGTCGCCGCGCTGGACCAGGCGGGCCGCGGCGCCGTTGACGGTCATCGCTCCGGAGCCTCGCTCGCCGGCGATCGTGTACGTCTCGAAGCGCGCTCCGTTGTCGATGTCGAGCACGTGCACCTGCTCGTGCTCGAGGATGTCCGCCGCCTCCAGCAGGTCGGCGTCGATCGTGATCGAGCCGACGTAATGCAGGTCGCAGTCGGTGATCGTCGCACGGTGGATCTTGGACTTGAGCATTACGCGTTGCATCAGGCGATCGCCTTTCTCGGGGACGTTTGACGGGGCGTGGCGGCGGCCGACGGCCGCAGGACGACGTTGTCGATCAGCCGCGTCCGGCCGATGCGCGCGGCGAGCGCCAGCAGCGCCTCGCGCTGAAGCTCGTCGCAGGGCTCGAATGTCTCGGGATCGACCAGCTCCAGATATTCCGGCTCGACGCCGCGAGCGAGCATCGCTCCGCGGGCGGCGTCCAGCAGCGCCGGGGTCGAGCGCTCGCCTTCGCCCGCGCGCCGCGCGGCGGCCCGCAGGGCTTCGGGCAGCGCCCGCGCACGCGAGCGCTCCTGCGTCGACAGCCGCGCGTTGCGGCTGGACATCGCCAGCCCGTCGGGCTCGCGCACCGTCGGGCAGACCTGGATGCGCACGGGCAGGTTCAGGTCGGCGGCCAGGCGGCGGATGACGACCGTCTGCTGCGCATCCTTCTGGCCGAAGTAGGCGACATCGGGCATCGCCATGCCGAGCAGCTTGGCCACGACCGTGCTCACGCCGCGAAAGTGCTCAGGCCCGCGCGCGGCCCCCTCGAGCCTGTCGCCGAGTCCAAGCACCTCGACCGCCGTCGAGAACCCGGGCGGGTACACCTCCTCGACCGACGGCGCGAACAGCACGTCGGCTCCGGCGTCGCAGGCGAGCTGCGCGTCGTCGCGCTCGCGACGCGGATAGCGCTGCAGGTCGTCGCGCTCGTCGAACTGCGCCGGGTTGACGAACAGCGAGACTACGACCACGTCGCACTCCGAGCGCGCTCGGGCGATCAGCGACAGGTGCCCGTCGTGCAGGGCACCCATCGTCGGCACCAGGCCGATCTTCGCGCCCTCGCGCCGCCGCGGCGCCAGCGCCGCGCGCAGGCCGTCAACCGTGCGCACGGTCCTCATGCGCAGCAGGGCAGGTTCGGGTTTGCGTAGCTCATCGGCTTCGGTCCAGTTCCTTTCGGATACCGGCGCGATTTAAGATGTCGGCGCGGTTTGCTTCAGGTCCATCCCGGGCGGCGCCCGGTGACGGCTTGCTCTGATGATAACGGTGCGCCAGGCGTTGTAAAGGGTTCCAGCCCCGTCCCGCCGCGTCACCAGGCGTCGACGTACGGACGCGTCTTGCCCGCGCGCCCGCGCCAGGCCTGCGTGTCGTCGTCGAACAGCGTGGCGATCCAGCGCGCGGAGTCGGCCGGGTCGATCACATCGTCGATCTCGCCGTAGGCGGCCATGTTCAAGCCGCGCCCGCGCTCATAGGCCGCGGCGACCGTCTGCTCGAACACCCGTTCGCGCTCCTGGTCGTCCTCGATCGCGTCGAGCTCGCGCCGCATGCCCAGCCGGACCGCGCCCTCCAGGCCCATCGCGCCGAACTCGGAGGTCGGCCAAGCGACCGTGAACAGCGGCGCCTTGAAGCCACCGCCCGCCATGGCCTGCGCGCCGAGGCCGTAGCCCTTGCGCAGAACGATCGTGCCGCTGGGCACGCGCAGGTTGGCGCCGGCGAGGAACATGCGCGCGAAGTGGCGCACCGTCGCCGTGCGCTCGGCGTCGGGCCCGACCATGAAGCCGGGCGTGTCGCAGAGAAACAGCAGCGGCAGGTCGAAGGCGTCGCACAGGCCGCAGAAGCGCGCCGCCTTGTCGGCCGCGTCGGCGTCGATCGCCCCGCCGAGATGCCTGGGATCGTTGGCCACGACGCCCAGCGGCCGGCCGGCGTGCCGCGCGAGCGCCGTGACCATCCCGGCTCCGAAGCCGCGGCGCAGCTCCAGCACGGAGTCCTCGTCGAACAGCCCGTCGACCACGCGACGGACGTCATACACGCGCTTTCGCTCCTGCGGGATCAGCTCGCGAAGGCGCTCCTGGTCGGGCAGGCGGCCCGCCGGCCGCGGACCCTGGAAGTAGGAGATGTAGCGCTTGGCCGCGGCGACCGCCTCGTGGTCGTCGGCGACGCGCAGGTCGACTACGCCGTTCGCGTCCTGCACGTCGATCGGCCCGACCTCCCCCGGCTCGTAGGAGCCCAGGCCGCCGCCCTCGATCATCGCCGGGCCGCCCATGCCGATGCTCGAATCCTCGCTGGCGATCACCACGTCGCAGCAGCCCAGCAGCGCGGCGTTGCCCGCGAAGCAGTAGCCCGAGGCGATGCCCACGAGCGGCACGAGTCCGCTGAGGCGCGCAAACAGCTGGAAGGCGCGGCAGTCCAGGCCGGCGACGATTGGCATGTCGACGTCGCCGGGGCGCCCGCCGCCGCCCTCGGCGAACAGCACCACCGGCAGCCGGCGGCGCTCGGCGATCTCGAACAGCCGGTCCTTCTTTGCGTGGTTGCGCATGCCCTGCGTGCCGGCCAGCACCGTGTAGTCGTAGGACATCGCCACGCAGGCGCGCCCGTCGATCTCGCCGACGCCCGCGACCAGGCCGTCCGCCGGCGTCCGCGCGATCAGCTCCTCGCGCGAGCGCCTGGTCTCCTGGGCGGCGAACAGCAGCGGCCCGTACTCCACGTAGGAGCCCTCGTCCAGCAGCTCCGCCAGGTTCTCGCGCGCCGTGCGCCGCCGGCGCGCGCGCCGCCGTGCCACGGCCTCGGGTCGCGCCGCGTCCAGGCCGACCGCATGGCGCTCGCGCACGGTCTCGAGGTCCGCGCGGAAGCCCTCGCCGGCGCCGGCGCTCGGGGGCGGGGGTCCATCCGGACGCTGCGCCGCGCCGTCCGCGTTTGCGCCGGCGCCGATCAGCGCCAGCAGCTGTCCCTCCTCGACGGCGTCGCCGACGGCCACCTCGACGCTGTCGAGCACGCCGGCGGCGTCCGCCAGCACCTCGTGCTCCATCTTCATCGCCTCCAGCACCACCAGCGGCGCGCCCGCACCCACCCGCTCGCCGGGCCGGTGCGCGATCGAGACGACCACGCCCGCGAACGGCGCGGTCACGCTGGCCTGCGCGGTCGATGGGCCGGTGGGGTCAGACGGCATCGCAGGATCATTGCGCAGGAGCCCCGCCGCCCGCCGGGCCCGCGAAACGCGCTATGCCGAAGGCGTCAAGCGACGCGGCTAACGCCGCCGCCTCCCCGGCAGCACTTACCATCCAGGCGAATGTCCTCCGCCGCAGGCGAAAGCGCCGCCGCCGAGCGCCGCGAGCAGCTCAAGCTCCTGTTCGCGCAGGCCAAGGGCTGCGTGCGCTGCCCCGAGCTCGCCGCCACGCGCAAGACCGTCGTGTTCGGCTCGGGCAACGCCGACGCCGAGCTGATGTTCGTTGGCGAGGCGCCCGGCGCCAGCGAGGACGAGCAGGGGGTGCCGTTCGTCGGGCGGGCGGGCAAGCTGCTGGAGACGCTGCTGGGGGAGGTGGGACTTCAGCGAACGGAAGTGTTTATCGCGAACGTGCTCAAGTGCCATCCTCCGGGCAACCGCGACCCCCTCCCAGTCGAGATCGACAACTGCCAGGACTACCTGCACCGTCAGGTCGAGCTGATCCAGCCGACCGTCATCTGCACGCTGGGCAACTTCTCGACCAAGCTGCTGCGCGGCGACCCCACGGGGATCACGCGGCTGCATGGCCAGCCGCAGGTGCTGACGCTGGGCAAGCGCGCCGTGCGGCTGTATCCGATCTTCCACCCGGCCGCCGCGCTGTACACGCCGCGCATGCTCGAGACGCTGCGCGAGGACTTCGCGCGGCTGCCGCAGCTGCTCGCCATGGGCGCACCCGAGCAGCCGTTGCACGAGGACGTCCCGGAGTACGACGACGCCGAGACGGACGATCGCCACGCCGGGGCAGCCCCGGCCGACGCAGCCGAGCCGCGGAGCCCCCGCGAGCCGGCGCAGCTCGCAGCGCAGGGCGATCCCGCGCCGGAGGACGTCGCGCCGGGCACCGAGCCAGACCAGCTCGGGCTGTTCTAGGCGCGAAAACCCTCCCGATAAACGTTCGTTGGACGTTTTTTCCCAGTTTTCGCCTGCAAACAGGGGATTTTGCGAATCTGTCGAAAATTTCTGCGCGAGGCCTAAAGTCGGCCGTCCCCGCAGCCGATACAGGCCATGTCTCCATCCCTCCAGGAGTAACGACCGGCCCGCGACCCTTTCTCCCGCGGGCCGGTCGCGTTAATGGGCGAGGCGGTTGGCTCTAGAGTCTCGACGTGGCCGTGCGCATCGTCGACACCTCGGACCCCGCGCAGACCGAATCGCTCGGCGCGGAGCTCGCAGGCGGCCTGCGCGACGGCGACATCGTGCTCGTCCGCGGAGAGCTCGGCGCCGGCAAGACCACGCTCGTGCGCGGCGCCGCGCGCGCTCTCGGCGTCACCGATCGCGTCACCAGCCCCAGCTTCAGCATCGGCAACCGCTACCGCGTCGGCGCTCGCCTGACCGTCTCGCACCTCGACCTCTACCGTCTCGCCGACCTGCAGCAGGAGGACCCGGCGCTGCTCGCCGACTATCTCGGCGCCGGGCGCATCGCCTTCGTCGAGTGGCCGCCCGACGCCGCCGGCGAGCTGGCCGGCGCGCGCCTGCGCGTATCGCTGACCCACCAGGGCGAGGATCGCCGCCGCATCGAGGTGGCCGAGCAGTGATCGTGCTCGGCTTCGACACCGCCACGCAGGCCACCGCCGTCGCCTTGCGCTTGGCCGGCGGCGAGACGCTGCGCGCGCGCGACGACCCGGCCGCGGGCGAGCATCCCGGTCACGCGACGCGCCTGCTCGAGATGGCCGGCGAGCTGCTCGCGCAGGCCGGCATCGGCTGGAGCGAGCTGCAGCGGATCGCCGTCGGCGTCGGGCCCGGCAGGTTCACCGGCCTGCGCGTCGGCATCGCCACGGCGCGCGGGCTGGCGCAATCGCTGGACGTGGAGCTGGTCGGCGTGTCGAGCCTGCGCGCGCTGGCGTTCGCCGGCGCCCGACGCGAGCCGGGCAGGGCGATCCTCGCGGTCATCGACGGACGCCGCCAGGAGGCGTTCGTGGCCGCCTATCCGCCGGGCGTCGACTTCACGCGCGTGCGCGACGCCGACCGATCGCTCGCCGGCGAGATCGAGCTCGCCGGCGCCGTGCGCGGCGAGCGGCTGGGCGACGTCCTCGCCGAGGTCGAGCGGCGCGGCGCGCCGCCCGGCGAGCGCTGGCTGGCCGTGGGCGACGGCGCGCTGTGCTTCGCCAAGGAGCTCGCGCGCGGCGGCGTCGAGGTCGCGGCGCCCGACTCGCACCTGCACGCCATCGACGCGGCGGCCATCTGCGAGCTGGGCGCTGCCGCGGGCCCCGCCGGTGCGGGGCGTCAGGTTTTGCCCGACTACCGGCGCACACCCGACGCGGCGCTCGCGCGCGAGCGCCCGCTGACCGCGGGCGGAGCGGCCCGGTGAACGAGCGCTACACGACGCACGTCGACGGCAGCCAGGCCTACCCGGCGGTGCACATTCGCCCGCTGGCCTACCCGGACCTGCCGGAAGTCCTGGCGATCGAGCGTCGCGTCTTTCCCACGCCGTGGTCGCTGGCCATGTTCGTGCTGGAGCTGTCCAAGCAGACGGGCATCTGCTTGGCTGCCACCGAGCCTGAGGGCGGCACCCGCGGCGCGGGCGAGGAGCGGCTCGTCGGCTACCTGATCTGCTCGCGCTATGACACCGTCTGGCACATCATGAACGTGGCGGTCGACACCGACCGCCAGCGCATGGGGCTTGCCTCGCGGCTGCTGCAGGAGCTTTACGCGCGCGTGGGCGACG
>DATHJQ010000241.1:0-3405 GCA_035286505.1 Solirubrobacteraceae bacterium
AGAGCGGTTGGGGCTCGTGCACGAGGAACCCGAGCCGCAGGTGGTGGCTCACGAGCGCTCCGACGTGCGCGCGCAGGCGCTCGCTGCAGCGCAGCCGGCCGAGCAGCTCGCGCGCGAGCGACGCACCGAGCTCGTCGTGTCCGATGAACGTCACGCGTCCATCCTCGGGGCGGACACTGCGCGTCAGCGGCTTTGCGGCGTCGTGCAGCAGCGCTCCCCAACGCAGCGCCTCGCCGCGCGTCATGCCGTCGGCCAGCCGCTCTGCCAGCAGCGCGGCGACGAGCCCTCGACGCTCGCCGAGCACGGACTCGATCTCGTCAATGTCAGCGGCCGCCGAGCGCGCGGACAGCGGTGCGCGAGCGGCCACGTCGCCGAGCGCGATCATCTGCGCGAGCACCTCGAGGGTGTGCCCGTAGACATCGGCGTGGTGATATCGGCTCTGCTCGACACCCCTCAGCGCGGCGAGCTCGGGCAGCACGACGGGGGTCGCCTCGAGCTCGTCCATCAGCTGCAGTCCGCCGAGCGCGCGCGGCGCGGCGACGATCCGTCGCAGCTCGGCGAACACGCGCTCGGGCGAGCAGCGCCGAAGCTGCTCGGCATGCTCGCGCGCTGCGCGCATCGTGTCCGGCTCGGGCTGCAGGTCCAGCTCGACGGCGATGCGCGCAAGACGCAGCACGCGCAGCGGGTCCTGTGCGAATGCGCTTGGCCTGGCCATGCGCAGACGGCCGGCGGCGAGGTCGCGCAGGCCACCAAGCGGGTCGATCGGCTCGCCCCCACCGATCGGCTCGGCGATCGCGTTGATCGTGAAGTCGCGCAGCGCCAGGTCGGCGTCCAGCGATCCGTCGCGCAGCGCCTCCACGTCGATCTGCCAGGACGAGTCGCGCGCGCTGACGCGCCAGGCGCCGAACTCCTCCGACAGCGCGAAGCACGCCGCACGCCCGGCCGCCCGCGCGATCGCGCGGGCGGCCTCGCCCGGATCGCCGTCCACGACGACGTCCAGGTCACTCGTCGCTCGCCCGAGCGCCCGGTCGCGGATCGCGCCGCCAACGAGCCACGCGGCGCGGCCGGCCAGCGCCGTGCGCGCCGCCTGCAGCGCGTCAGCCATGCCTGAACGGAAGCCAGGACTCCGAGCGCACAGCCGAGCCGGCGGCGGCGGCGACCGGCTCCGCAACGACGCCGTCGCCGTGATAGACGCGCGGCACGCGGGCGGTTAGCCCGCAGGTGATCTCGTAGTTGATCGTGCCCAGCCGCCGCGCGACTTCCTCCGCGGTGATGCGCTGGTCGCCGTCGATGCCGATCAGCGTCGCCGGCTCGCCGCGCAGGTGCTCCGAGCCCGCGTCCGGCCCGAGGTCGACGGTCACGTTGTCCATGCTCACCGTGCCCACCAGCGGATAGCGTCGGCCGCCGATCAGCACGTCGGCGTTGTTGGACAGCCCGCGTCGCCAGCCGTCGCCGTAGCCGATCGGCAGCACCGCGAGGTACGTGTCGCGTTCGGCCGAGAAGCGCCGGCCGTAGCCGGCGCTCTCCCCCGCCCGGCACAGCTTGACCTCGGCGACGTATGAGCTCAGCTCCAAGGCCGGCTGCAGCGCGCGCTCGGCCGGATCGGCGCCGAACGGGTCCATGCCGTAGACGGCGATGCCGCAGCGCGCCATGTCGAACTGCGCGTCGCCGTCGCGCAGCATCGCCGCGCTGTTGGCCGCGTGCACGATCAGTCGCGGATACTGCTCCTTCAGCTCGCGCGCCCAGCGACCGAACGTGTCGAGCTGGCGCGCGAAGAACCCTTCGTCCTGCAGTTCGTCGGCCGTGGCGAAGTGCGTCATCAGGCCGACCGGCTCTACGCCGCGTGTGTCCCGGGCGAGCGCGAAGACGCGCGATGCCAGCCCGCTGTCGCGCGTGCCCAGGCGCCCCATGCCCGAGTCGAGCTTGACGTGCACGCGCCCTCCGCCCGCCTCCGCGACGGCGCACACGTAGCGCTCACTCCACACGACCACGTCCGCCTCGGCCCCCAGCGCCTCGGCGATCTCGTCAAGGCGCAAGGCGCCCATCACGAGAACCGGCACGGCGCTCACGCCCGCCTCGCGCAGCTCGCGCGCCTCCTGCGCGCCGGCGACCGCCAGCCAGCTGGCTCCCCCTGCGATCGCGGCGCGGGCGCTCTGCGCTGCGCCGTGGCCGTAGCCGTCGGCCTTGACGACCGCGCACAGCTGCGCGCCGGCTCGCAGCTCCGAGCGCAGCCGCGAGCAGTTTCGCTCGATCGCCGCCAGGTTCACGCTCGCCTGCGCGCGCGGCGCGTTCATCGCAGCTCCTCCCCGCGTGCCGCCGGCAGCGCCTCGATCACGTCAGTCGCGATCACGCCCTCGACCGATCCCTGGCGGCCCGCGGCCAAGCGGCCGGCGGCGGCGTGCAGCCACACTCCCGCGCAGGCGGTCTCGAACGCATCGAGGCCCTGCGCGAGCAGCGCCGCGAGGACCCCGGTCAGCACATCACCCGTCCCAGCCGTGGCGAGCGCCGGACTGCCGCCCCGGCTCACGGCGACGCGCCCGTCAGGATGTGCGACGAGCGTGTCGTCGCCCTTCAGCACTACGACGGCGTTGGCCTGCCGCGCCGCCGTGCTTACGTGACGAAGGCGCTCGCGCTCGATCTCGCCGCTGTCCAGCCCCAGCAGGCGGCCGAGCTCACCGGCGTGCGGCGTGAGAATCGTCGCGTGCTTCCTGTCCGCCAGCTCGCCCAGCTGCCCGGCGTGCGCGTTGAGCCCGTCGGCGTCGAGCACCAGCGGCGCCTCGGCGTCGTGCGCGAGCTCTCGCGCGAAGGCGACCGCGCCGTCGCTGCGGCCGAGGCCGGGACCGAGCGCGAGGGCGCCACCGGGCCGAATGCTCTCCAGCACCCCCGCCACCGCCGCCGGCGCGAGCCCGCCGTCCCGCTCGGCCAGTCCACGCGTCATCAACTCGGGCGTGGCGGCTGCGACGATCGCGTCCTGCAGGGATTTCGGCGTACAGCCGATCACATAGCCAGCCCCGGCGCGCATGCTCGCGCGTGCGGCCATCTGCGGCGCACCGGCGAGCCCGCGTGAGCCGCCAGCGACGACCACCTGCCCCGAGGCGAACTTCGTCGAGGAGGCGCCGCGTCGTGGCAGGCGCTCGCGCACCGCCGACGCGATCAAGCCAATGTGCGCGCTCGATGGCGCATCACGCGGGATGCCGATGTCGATCGCCTGCACCTCGCCCGCACAGCTCTTGCCCGGGTTGATCCACAGGCCCGGCTTGGCGGCGTGGAACGTGACCGTGACTGCAGCGCGCACGGCGTTGGCGGCGACCACGCCCGTCGAGGCGTCCACGCCGCTGGGAACGTCGACGGCGACGACCGGCGCGTCCGCGGCGTTGAGCGCGTCGATCGCCGTCGACGTCGGCC
>DATHJQ010000242.1:0-11649 GCA_035286505.1 Solirubrobacteraceae bacterium
TGCCGCTCGAGCCGATGAAGCTCAGCAGCACCAGCCCGGCGGTCAGCATCACCAGGCCGGCACCGAGCACCGGGCGCACGCCGAACAGGTTCACGAGCTTGCCGGCGCGCTGCGCGACGAGCATCAGCACGAGCGTCATCGGCAGGAAGATCAGCCCCGTGTGCAGCGGCGAGAGCCCGAGCACCTGCTGCAGGTACAGCGAGCTGAGCACCCACATCGGGAACAGCGCCGCGCTGAACAGCAGCACGATGTTGTTCGCCGCCTGCAGCGGCTTGGTGAGCTCCTTGAACGGGATCAGCGGGTTCGACGCAAAGCGTGCCTCGATCAGGCCGAACAGGCCGAGCAGCGCGATGCCGAGCACGATCGGCCCGAGCGCGTCAAACGTGCTCCAGCCCTTCAGCCCCGCTTCGACGACGCCGTAGACGAGGATGACCTGGCCGATCGTCAGCGTCAGCGCGCCGGCCAGGTCGAACGTCAGCTCGCGGTTGCGCACGCGCTCGGTGACGACGGCATAGGCCACGATCGCCACGCCGATCGCGATCGGCGGGTTGATCAGCAGCACCCAGCGCCAGCTGAGGGCTTCGACGATGACCCCGCCGAACAGCACGCCGCACGCGCCCCCGAGCCCGTTCATCATCGCCCAGATGCCGATCGCCCGATGCAGCTTCGGCCCCGGCTCAAAGGACGCGGTGATGATCGCCAGCGAGCACGCCGCCATCAGCGCGCCGGCGATGCCCTGCGTCGCGCGCCCGCCGATCAGCCAGCCCTGGCTCGGCGCGGCGCCGCCGATCAGCGACGTGACGGCGAACAGCACGAGCGCGAGCACGAACGTGCGCCGCTGCCCATAGTGGTCGGCCGCGCGTCCGCCGAGCATCAAGAAGCCGGCGAACGTGATCGCGTAGGCGTCGACCACCCACTGCAGTTCCGGCGAGGAGAATTCGAGGCTCGACTGGATCGAGGGCAGCGCGACGTTGACGATGCTGAGGTCGAGGATGACCATGAACTGCGCGACGCAGCAGACCGCCAGCAGCCAGCCCAGGCCCGAGCCTGGCCGGCGCTCGGCGGCGGGCGCGGGCGTCACGCCGGGACCGGTCGTCGTCTCGACGCTCATGCGCTCGCGGCGAAGGGGAATCTGCTGAGAAAACGCCTGGTAGGCTGCGCCACCGAGCCCTCGAGCGACGATTGGAGGCCACCCCATGAGAAGAACGCCACTGACCGCCATGCTAACGGCCGTGGCCGTGCTGGCGAGCACCGTCGCGATGGCGGGATGCGGCAGCAGCAGCTCGTCGTCCTCCTCCTCAACGAGCTCGACGCCGACGAGCAGCAAGACGCCGACGAGCACGACGACGACCAAGAAGCACAAGTCCAACCCGGCCTACTAAGGCGCCCTTCGGGCCGGCCGGCGGATCGCCCTGGCGCCGGCCCCGCGAGCATCGACGTCATCCCGACCGCCGAGGGGGCAGCGAGGCGTTGTAGCCGATCGGGCCGATGGTCTTGGACGTGCCGAGCACGTGCCCGGCCGAGTCCAGCGCCTGAACCGCCGCGTGCGCGTACTTGACCGGGAGTGTCGTCGAGCTCTCAAAGCCCGTCGCCGGGATCTCGGCCTGCGCCTTCAGCGCTGCGCCCTGCTTGGCGGCGAGCACGCGCCACGACGCGACGTCGGTGGCGCCGTTCCAGCTCGCGTGCACGATCGTCTCTTCGCCCGTGTCGTTCAGGGCGGCGAGGATCGCGGGCGGGCTCAGCGGACGGCCGCTCCAGGGGAAGCGGAAGGCGCGGTAGAAGGACATGTCGTAGGGCTGATGGGCGTCGAACAGCAGCGAACCGTCCTTGGCGAACTCGCTGATCGCCGGCACCCCGCCGTAGCCCAGGAGCGTGTTGCCGTTCGCCAGCGTCTGCATGTTGCCCTGGCTGGCGGCGAGCAGCTGCGGGTCGGCGTGCTCGTAGACGGACACGAGCTGCGCTCGGTGCTTCTGGAGATCGAGCCTGATCACCACGCCGCGCGACTGGTGGTGGATCGGCGGGTTGGAGCCATCGTCGAAGAACGTCAGATCGCCGTTGCCCAGGACGCGGGCGTCGTGCTGCCAGGCCATCCTCGTCCCCGGGCCCATCTTGAACGAGCTTTCGTTGCCGCCGAGACGCCAGAGAACCTTGCCGCTGGCGCCATCCAGCAGATAGCCGGCCCAGGTGCTTCGCGCGGAGATGAGCAGGTTGCCGCCGGCCTCGGGCTCGATCGAGTTGAGGTGGAAGTAGTCCCAGGGCGTCGAGCCCGCGGGCGCTTCGACTTCGGACTCCGCGGCGCCGATGTGGTCCAGGCTGTGCCATTCCCAGCGCACCAGCCCGGTCTTCATGTCGACCTGCTGGATCGCCGTGTCGACGATCGCCCCGCCGGAGGCTCCGCCGATCGACGTCAGGTCGCAGCGGATCGGGTTGTACGCGGTGACGTAGGCGATCTGATGAGGGCCGAGGCGGAAGTCGTGCAGGTCGGCCTGCTGGCCATTGCCGCCGGCGACCCTCGCGATCGTCTGATAGCGCGAGCTCGTGACGATGTCTTCGCCCTGGCCGAAGCCGAGCGAGAGCACATGCCCCCGCCACCACGTCAGCACGCGCTGGCCTTCGTAGGTCTGCTCGCTCAGGTTCTCAGCGGCTTCGCCCTCGGGCAGCGCGTCGAACCAGACGAGTCGTCCCTGCGGCGTGTAGATCAGCGGTCCGTACTGGCCGGGGCCGGGACCGTTGGTCGTGAACACGTCGCCGGCCGCCGGATCGCGATCGGGCGTGGTGACCGTCAGCACCGGAGGATGCATGTCGGGCAGCGTGTAGAAGCTCTGATAGTCGGCGGGCGCCGCCGGCAGGTTGGCGAAGTCGGTCGTGTTCGCCGTCGAGTAGGGAGTGTCGACGCGAAAGCTGAAAGCCGCCCGCCTGCCGGCGCCGGCGCCGATCACGGCGCGCACGTCGACGCGCTCGCCGGCCTCAAACGCGCTGTCCGGCGCGAAGCTCGCGCCGTCGCCCTGCGAGTAGCCGCGCAGGCGACCGCGATGATCGCCGCTGCGCTGCCCGACGACGGAGACATCGTGGACATCGCCGGCCGGCACGCCCCGGAAGCTGATCTGCGTGTGCGGGTTGGCCGAGCTCGTCTGCGGCGCCGGCGAGACGTCGACGCCGGTCCCGGGCAGCGTAGCCGTGTGCGCCAGCGTCGCCGGCAGGCACGAGGGCGAGACGCCGCCCGACGCCTTGGAGCCGGACTGCAGCCGCAGGCTGGCCGAACCCAACACGATCGCCAGCACGCCCCACACGAGCGCTGCGGCGCCCAGGATGATGAGTAGGTTGCGGCGCATGTGCGAGTGCACGACGACCCGGGGTCGGGCCGGTCGCGCCCGCAGGTGTCGAGGCCGGAAAGGGTGCCACATCCGCTGCCTGGCAACGTAAGAGTTGCTTCAGAACGAATCCGGCGCGAGGCCGCGCCCTCGCCGGTAGCCTGCGGGCATCAGACCGCGCCTGCTCACAGCCCTCTCGCTGCTCGCCTTGGCGACCGCGCCGGCCACAGCGCTCGGCGCATCCGCGAACGTCGCCGCGACGGAAGCGTACGTGCGCGCCAACTACTCACTGGTGACGGCCGGGCGGGCGAAGCTGGTGAGCGCGGAAGCGGCGCTGCAGGGCATGCTCGGGCTCATTCGCCGCGAATGCCCGAGGATCGTCGCCGGCTCACCCCAGGACGAAGCATCGGAAAAGCTCACGTGGGAGATCGCGGCGACGATGCGCGTCGTCGCCTTCCAACGCGTCGCCGGACCAATCGAGGCCTTCGCGCGCACCGTGCGTCGGCTGCACTGGAGCAACGCAAGGCTCACGAACAGCGTGCACGACTACGCGCGCCGGCTGAGCGCCGAGGCGAAGACGACGGCGCCGGACATTTGCGCCGACCTGCGCTCGTGGGCGGCCAGCGGCTACACCAAGCTGCCGAGCGGAACGCTGCCGTTCGTCACCGCCTTCTACCCGGTGCAGGCGATTGGCATGCTGCCCAAGCGCCAGCTCGCGCCCTACCTGCCGCGCTCCTTGACCGGCGTCCTGCAGCGGACCAGCCAGCTCGAAGGCCAGCTGTCGGACTTCGAAGCGAACGCCGTGGAAACGTGGGGAGCGATCATGGACGCGGTCGAGCTGAACCCGTAGCCGCGCGCCTTCGCCGCACGCGGGACGTGCCGTTTGCGCCAGCGAGCAGACCGCCCTTCGCCGGACGCGCGACGACGCCTGCGCCCGGCGGCGCGTCGTGCGATCCGCGCGCCAAGGCACGCGCGATCGCCTGCGCCACCAGCGCGCCGCACAGCGCGAGCGAGAACGCCGCTGCCACGCCGAGCGCCACGACGAGCACGGCGACGAGATAGCAGAACGCCGCAAAGCCATAGGCGCCGCGCAAGAAGCCGCGAAAGAAGGAGTCCAGCTGCGCGGGTCCCTCGAGCACCAGCACGAAGGCGGCGAGCACGGTGTTGGAGACGGGAAACGGCGTGAGCACGCCCGTCAGCGTCGGCCCGAGACCGGCTGCGGCGCCGGTCAGGGCGAGCACGAGCAAGGCCGTGGCGATCGCTCGGGCGGGAAGATCCCACGCCGGCAGCCCGGCGATCGCACGGTCGACGAGGTGCGGATCGCCCGGCAGCAGCAGCGGCGCCAGCGCGAAGGCCGCGAAGGCGAGCGCGAGCGCGACGCCGGCCGGGATGTGCGTCGCCGAGAAGGCCAGCGCCACGGCCAGGAATGCCAGCCACCCGGCCACCACCGCCAGCGGCCAGCCGTGCCTGCGCGAGACCCGCGCGAAGGCCACGACGAAGCTTGCAAGCGCGACGAGTCCGAGCAGCGAAGCGGCGGCGGCGCGGGCGGCGAAGCGCTCGCCGTGCTCGAGCTCGGTGATCAGCAGGATCGGACCGGCAACCAACGGCAGCGCGACGAGCAGCCCGGAGACCTGGTGACCCCAGCGGCGGCCGGCCAGCGAGGAACCGACGACCAGCGCCGGCGCAAGCGCGAGCTTGACGAGCAGCAGCGACACGCGCCGATCATCGCAGCCTACGGCCGGCGCTAGCGGCGGCGCCAGCGGTAGTCGTCGCCGGCGCGCGTCGAGCGCTGGGCGCGACGCAGCGCCGCGTTGACGATCCACACGATCAGCGCGCCGCCGAGCGTCGACCAGAACCCGCCGACCGTGAAGCCTTCGACGATGCGGCTGGTCAGCCACAGCATCAGCGCGTTGATCACCAGCAGGAACACGCCCAGCGAGAGGATCACGGCGGGCAGCGTGAGGAAGACGATCGCCGGGCGCACGACGAAGTTGACGACGCCGAGGATCAGCCCGGCGAGCAGCAGCGTGCCGAGATCCTTGTCGTAGCCGATCGCCGGGATCACGGCAGCCGCGACGAGCAGCGCGACGCAGTTGGACAGCCAGGCGATCAGCAGGCGCACGACGACGATTCTTGTCATCGCCTGCATCCTCGCACGCGCGCGCGACCGCGGTGCCGTTGCGCGCCCGGGCGCTGCGGCGCCGCGGCCCCCGGCGCGCGATAATCGCCCGATGGACGCAGACGGCGCGGGCGCGCGTGAGGGCGAGGACGTCGACGCGTGGTGGGCGGGCGGCGAGCACGTGGCGCTCACGCTCGGGGGCGCGCAGCATGCGATCTTCGTGCGGCGGCTCGGCGCCGGTCCGCAGATGACGCTGCTGCACGGCTTTCCCAGCTCGTCGCACGACTGGGCCAAGATCGCGCCCGCGCTCGCCGAGCGACACTCGCTGCTGATGTGCGACTTCCTCGGCTTCGGCGCGTCCTCCAAGCCCGCCGAACACGACTACTCGCTGCACGAGCAGGCCGATCTGGTGGAGGCGCTGTGGGCGCACGAGCAGGTGCGGGCGGCCGTGCTCGTGGCGCACGACTACGCCGTGTCGGTCACGCAGGAGCTGCTGGCGCGCCGCGACGAAGGCAAGCTGGCGGTCGACCTGCGGGCCGTGCACCTGCTCAACGGCGGGCTGTATCCCGACGCGCACCGCCGCCAGCCGGCGCAGACGGCGCTGCTGGACCCCGAGCAGGGCCCGCGCATCGGCGAGCTGATGAACGAGCAGCTGTTCGCCGGCGGCGTCGCGCCGACGTTTGCCGACCGCTACGACGCCGGCGAGGACAGCGCGCAGATGTGGCGCGCGATGCGCCGCGGCGACGGCCAGCGCATCGGGCACCTGCTGATCCGCTACATCACCGACCGCGAACGCCACGAACAGCGCTGGGTCTCGGCGCTCGAGCGCACCGACGTCCCGCTGAGCTTCGTCTGGGGCATGCTCGACCCGGTCTCCGGCGCGCACATGGCCCAGCGCATCGCCCAGCGGCTGCCCGACGCGGCGCTGCTGGAGCTGGCCGACGTCGCGCACTGGCCGCAGCTTGAAGCGCCGGGCCGCGTCGCCGGCGCGCTGCTTGGCGGCTGACGCGAACGCCGTCGCGCCCCGTTCAGCGGGCGGGCGCCCGTGGCGAGTCGTCCAGCTCGGCCAGTCGCCGTTGCAGCAGGCTGCGCTCAGCGTCGGCGTGCACGAGCTCGAGCGCGCGCTCGTAGCTCGCGCGCGCGTCGTCGCGCCGACCCAGCCGCCGCAGCAGCTCCGCGCGCGTCGCGTGGAGGTAGTGGTAGTCGCCGAGATCGAGGCCGTCCACGAGCGCCAGCGCCGCCGCGAGCTCGCCGGACTCGGCCAGCGCGACGGCGCGGTTCAGCTCGACCACCGGCGAGCCCGTGACGGCCGCCAGGCGGGCGTAGAGCGCGGCGATGACCTGCCAGTCGCGCGGCTCCTCGGCGTGCTGCGCGGCGATCGCCGCCTGCAGCGCGTACGGGCCGCCGGCGTCCAGCGCCAGCGCGCGCTTCAACGAGGCTCGCCCGCGTTCGATTTGCGCGCGGTCCCACAGCGAGCGATCCTGATCGGCGAGCAGCACTAGCGCACCGTCGGCGAAGCGCGCCTCGCGCCTGGCGTCGTGCAGCAGCATCAGCGCGAGCAGCGCGTGCGCCTCCGCCTCGTCGGGCATCAGCTCGGCCAGCGCGCCTCCCAGCCGGATCGCCTCCGCCGCCAGCTCGTTGCGTCCGCCGTAGCCCTCGTTGAAGATCAGGTAGACGACCGCGAGCACCGCAACGAGCCGGTCGGGCAGCAGGTGGTCGGGAGGCACGCGAAAGGGAATGCCCGCGGCTTTGATCTTGTGCTTGGCGCGCACAAGGCGCTTGGCCAGCGTCGGCTCTGCCACCAGGAACGCGCGCGCGATCTCATCCGTGCGCAGCCCGCCGAGCGTACGCAGCGTCAGCGCGACCTGCGCGTCGGTCGCCAGCGCCGGGTGACAGCACGTGAACAGCAGCTCCAGGCGTTCGTCTGCAATTGGGCTGTACTCCATCGCGTCCTCCACGATCGTCTCCTCCACGGCCTCGCGAACGTCGAGCATCCGCGTCTTCGCGGCGAGCGTGCGGTCGCGGCGGATGCGATCGATCGCCCGGTTGCGCGCGGTCGTGACCAGCCACGCGCCGGGGACCGACGGAACGCCTTCGCGCGGCCAGCGCTCGGCGGCGATCGCAAACGCCTCCTGCGCGGCTTCCTCGGCGAGGTCGAAGTCGCCGAGGAAGCCGATCAGCGCCGCCAGTACGCGACCCCACTCGTCGTGGAAGACCCGCTCGAGGATCGTTAGCGCTCCACCACCGGGCGCACTTCCACCGCGCCGCCCATGCGCGCGGCCGGAATCCGCGCAGCGAGCTCGATCGCCGCATCGAGGTCGTCGGCTTCGTAGAGGTAGTAGCCGCCCACGACCTCCTTGGTCTCGGCGAACGGGCCGTCGGTCGTCAGCGTGCTGCCGTTCTGCACGCGCACCGTCGTCGCCGTCTCGGGGCCCTGGAGATGGTGGCCGCCGATGATCCCGGGAGCCTGTCTGATCGCCATGTACTCGTCGGTGAGCGCCTTTTGCTCGTCAGCGGAGAGCGCTTCGTAGTCAGACGCGGTGCCGGCGGTGTAGATCTGCAGCAGGTAGGTCATCGCTTGCTCCTAATGTTCGTTTTTGCCTCTGTCGCCTCTACGACGAACGGGGCGCCGCGAAATGGACAGGCTCGCCTACGGCTCGCGGGATGTGGCACCGGAAAAAGCCGATCGTGGATGCCGTGGCGCAGATCAGTGGCAGCCCAGCTGCGCCAGGGCCTTGGCGAACTCGGACTTGAGCTTCGCAGCGATGTCGGTGACCTGCGACGCCGGCGGCGGCGTCACGACCGGCTGGCGCCCGTAGTCGTAGAGATCCATGCTGAGCGTCTCGTGCAGGCGACCTGCCGGCGTGCACAGCGAGAAGGCGAGCGCGATGCGATCGACGCGCCCCGCGCCGATCCACACGTCCGCCGGCAGCGTCTTCGCGCCGGTCAGCCGTTCGAGCAGCCTTCCCTGCCTGCGCGCCGCCGCGCGCTGGCCGGCGGGAACCGCCGAGGAAAAGCGATGCAGGTCGATCAGCGCGTGGTAGTGCGTGGAGGAGACGCCGCGCACCTGCTGGTCGCCGATGCGCGTCACCGTGCCCGCCGATCTGAGGTAGCCGAGCACTTCGCTGGGATTCGCCGAGCCCCCGCCCAGCGAACCGCCGCCGAGGGACTGGCTGTACGTGCTCAGGTCGGCGCGCATCCACGGCTTGCTGTGGGTCAGGCGTGTGCCGGTTGCGCCCGGCACGCGGACATAGATGTACGGCTTGGCGATCACCTCGTCGATCGTCTTGCCTGCGGCCTGCACGCTCGCCGTGCCTTCTGAGCCGCGTTCGCTGAGCGAGCCGCCGCCGGTCACTTCGATGCTCTTGCCGGCGATCTGCGTGGTCGCGGTGAGCGAGAACTTGTAACCGGGGACCTGGTCGGTCGCATACGTCGCGCGCGTCACCGCCGCGAGATAGGAGGCGTTCGCAGCGCCGGCGGCCCCTGCGCCGCCATGCTCACCACCTCCACCGCACCCGACCGCGGCAAGCAGCGCGCCGGCGGCGACGCCGACGAGGACGCGGACTAGTGGCGACATGCGGCGATTGTCTCGCATCGCGCTCGCGTTACCCGCGCGTTTGGACATGTATGCGTTGCGTGTGCCTCGCCATGGCATGCGGGTGCGTGTGCGTCGGGCGCATGCGGGCGCGCTAGGCGGCGGCCTCCGCCGCGGCATACAGCTCGCGCGCCTCGGCCTCGATGCCCTGGGCGATCAGGTGCAGCTGATCGACGAGGTCGGGGTCGGCGCACAGGCCGAAGCACAGAAGCCCGGAGAGCGACATCGCCGACACGCGCAGCGCGTGGCGTTCGCCGATCTCGGCGATCGAGTGCAGGTGTGCGACGCGCGCTCCCAGCACGCTGACCGGCTCGCGTGGGCCCGGCACGTTGGACACGCTGAGCGCGAAGCGCCGCGGGTTGCGCTCCATGCGCGTGACCAGGTGCTCGAGCGGCGGCACGCCCGACAGCTCGTGCAGCAGGTGCTCGTGGTACTGCGCGTCGCGGTCGAGCTTGCGCTCGTTCGTGGCGGCATGCGCGAGGCGCAGACGAACGACGGGATCGGGCTCGTTCAGAGGCAGCGCGACGGAGAAGAAGGAGTCGTGGTTGGCGGCCGCGTCGCCCTCGTTGTGCAGGCTCACGGGCACGCGCACGCGGATCGTCCCGAGGTCGCCGTGACGCTGACGCACCCAGCGTCCGACGGCGCCGGTGACGATCGTCAGGACGGCGTCGTTTACGGTGGCTCCGTCGAGCTTCCTGGCGGCCTCGTGCAGCGCCCCCAGCTCCACGGCCGCGAAGGCGACCTCGCGTCGCGTGCCGATCGTGCCGTCGAACGGCGAGCGGCACTCGCCGCGCGCATACTCGCGACGCAGAAAGCCGGCAAGGTGAGCGCGGCGGCGGACCTCTTCGGCGGCGTGCGCGGCGTGCGCCTGCGCCGCCGACATGTTCGCTTCGGCGCCCTCGTCCCACAGCAGCATGCGCGCGTAGCGCAGCGACGCCGTGCCGTCGGCGAGCGCGTGATGGATGCGCCAGATCAGCGCACAGCCACCGTCGGCCAGCGCGACCGTGTCGATGCGCCACAGCGGTCGCGAACGATCCAGGCGCTGCTCGAACAGCCGCGCGACCAGCGATGGCAGGTCGGCGCGATCGAGCGGCCGTTTGACCGGCGCCGCGACGATGTGCCGTGACAGGTCGAAGTGCTCGTCGTGGACCCATCCGGGGCGATGCGCGGTCCCGCCGAGGCGGCGCGTCAGCGCCGGGGCCAGCTCGAGCCGCTGGGCGATCCGCTCGCGCAGGCGCACGGCATCGAGCCCCGCACGGCCGCCCGGGGCCAGGCGCACGACCTTGCAGGTGTGGCCGGCGATCGTGCGGCACTCCAGGTTGAGGATCGCCCGATCCTCGGGTCCGAGCGGGATCACGTCCTGCATCTCCCCGACATTCTCCCCCAAGCCGTCCGCGGGCCAGCGAAATCGTCGGCCTCGTCGACGAGCTCGTCGCCGCGCCACCGCGCCACGCCGGCGGAAGGAGCGCGTCAGAGCCAGTCGCGGCGGCGGAAGGCGAAGTAGAGGCTCACCGACACCACGACGATCAGCGCCGTGGAGAACCAGAAGCCCCAGTGGTCCGAGAAGCCCGGGTAGGGGACGTTCTGCCCGTAGAAGCCCGTGATCGCGGTGGGGACGGCGATGATCGCGGCCCAGCTGGTGACCTTCTTCATCACCAGGTTCATGCGGTTGCCCTGGATCGTGATGTTCGTCTCCAGGATGGTCGTCACGAGATCGCGCAGCGACTCTGTCCAGTCGGTGGCGCGCAGGACGTGGTCGTAGACGTCCTGGTAGTAGGGCGCCATCGCCTCATCGAGCACGCCCAGATCGCGGCGCATCAGCGAGTTGACGACCTCGCGCATCGGCAGCACCAGCCGGCGCAGGAGCACGAGGCTCTTGCGGAACTCATAGGAGCGGCGCTGGACCTCCTTGTCGCGCGGCGTATCGTCGAACAGCAGATCCTCCAGCGCCTCGATCTCCGCGTCCAGCGACTGCACGGCTTCGAAATGTCCGTCGACGATGTCGTCGAGCAGGCCCCACAGCAAGAACGACACCCCATGCACGGCGAGCTGCTCGGACTCGTCCCAGCGCGCAACCACCGTGTCGATGTCCACGCCCTCGTCCTTGCGTATCGTCACGAGCGCGCTGTCGGTGATGAACACGCCGATCTCGCTGGTGTGCAGCTCGCCCGAGCTCGTGTCCAGCTTGAGCCCGTAGGCGCTCATGAACAGGTGCGAGTCATAGCGGTCGAGCTTCGGGCGCTGGTGCTCGTTGACGGCGTCCTCGACGGCGAGCGGGTGCAGCTGCAGCTCCTCGGCGACCGTCGCGAGCTCGGTGGCCGTCGGTTCGCAGTAGTCCAGCCACACGTAGGCGTCGTCCTCCTTGACGTGCTCGGAGATGTCCTTGACGGGGAAGTTCTCCAGCGCCAACGCGCCGTCCCGGTAGAGCCTCGTCCGCGCCATGCGCGCACAATACGGTCGCGCTCGGAGCCCTCGCCCCGGCCACGCCGGGACCGCTGTGGGGATGATGCGCGAGGCGACCGGCCCGGGGCGCGCCGCTCAGCCGGACGGCGCGTCGGCGCGCAGGCCATCGAGCATGCGTTCGAGCGTCGCCGCGACCGCGTCGGTGGCCGACGGATCGCGCA
>DATHJQ010000243.1:0-2116 GCA_035286505.1 Solirubrobacteraceae bacterium
CCGCCTCGACACCGCTCATCGCAACCTCCCGATCGGATTGCGCACACTCTCCATCGCGACGGTGCGCAAGTCAAGGCTCGGCGCGGTCTAATCTCGTGACCGTGCCCGCGCCGATCCTGCACGCCGTACCCAACGTCTCCGAGGGCCGGGACCCGGCGGTCATCGAGCGCGTCGGAGCTGCCTTCGCGCCGGCCCGCGACGCTCGCGGCCGGGCAAGCACCGTCCGCCTGCTCGACGTCCACTCCGACCCTCACCACCACCGCTCCGTCTACACGCTCGCCGGTCCGCCGCCGGCGCTCGCCGACGCGCTCCTCGAGGGCGCCGCCGAGGCCGTGCGCTCGATCGATGTCGTTGCCCGCCGCAGCGCCGACCTGCCCGAGCGCGGCGCTCACCCGCATGTCGGCGCCGTCGACGTCGTCCCGCTCGTCTACTTCGACCAGCGCGCGCGGGGCGCCGCCTGCGCCGAGGCGCTCGTCGTCGGCGATCGCATCGCCAGCGAGCTCGACGTCCCTGTCTTCCTCTACGGCGAGCTCGCCGTAGAGTTGGCCGGGCGCACGCGCGCCGAGCTCAGACGCGGTGGCGTTGCCGGCCTCGCGCAACGGCTCGCCGCCGCCGAGGTCCGTCCCGACTTCGGCCCCGCCACCCTTCACCCGAGCGCCGGCGCCACGCTCGTCGCCGCGCGTGAGCCGCTCGTCGCCTTCAATCTTCAGCTGCGCGCGCCCGCGACGATCGACGACGCCCGCCTCGTCGCCTCGCGCGTGCGCGAAGGCGGCGCTCGCGGGCTGCCCGGGGTGCGCGCCATCGCCGTCGCTCTCGGCGGCGGCGTCGTGCAGGTCTCGATGAACGTCGAGCGTCCGCTCGAGCTGCCGCTCGCCGAGGTCGTCAAGGCCGTCGACGCGCTCGCGCCCGTCGCGAGCGGCGAGCTCGTCGGCCTCGCGCCACGCGCCGCGCTCGAGGGCCTGCCGCCCGAGCTGCCGCTGCCCGGCTTCGACGCCGCGCGCCAGGTGCTCGAGAACGCGCTGGCCGGGATCACTTTTGAGGGGGGTCGCGAGGGTGGTGAGATCGAGAACGCCACGAGCGAGAACGCAGAGCGCCGCGACGCACTAGGCTCCTGATATGGCCCAGACCAAGCGCAAGCGACGGACCAAGCACCGTGGCAACGCCGCCGGCGTGGTCGAGGCGCGCGGGCGCACCGGGCGCAAGCCGACCGCCGCCGAGAAGAGCGGCAAGGCCAGCGAGGCTGCCAGGGCCAAGCAGCAGCGCCTGGACCGCACCAACCGCCCGCCCACCTGGCGCGGCGCGTTCCTGCGCGCGCTAGTCGCCGCCACCGCGCTCGTGCTGCTCTCCGGGCTGATCCTCAAAGCCAGCGCCGGCCAGTCCGTCGCCTACTTCTTCGTCGGACTGATCGCCTATACGCCGATCAGCTACTACAGCGACAGCTGGCTCTACAAACGCCGCCAGGCGAAGGCAAAGGGCGGCGGCAGGCAGGGCACACGATGAGCGCCCTCGACGTGCGCTCCTTCACCGTCGGGCCCGTACAGGAGAACTGCCACATCGTCAGCAACCCCGCCGCACCCGCAGGCGCGGACGGCCGGCGCGCCGCCGTGATCGTCGACCCCGGCGACGAGCCCGAGCGCCTGCTGCAGGCGATCGACGCGCTCGGCGTGCGGATCGAGGCGATCCTGCTCACGCACTGCCACTTCGACCACATCGGCGCCGTCGCGCCCGTCGCGCGAGCCACCGGGGCGCCCGTCTACTGCCCGGAGATCGAGCGCCCGTTGCTGACCGACGTGATGAGCTGGGTGCCGCCCGGCTTCGGCCCCTTCGAGAGCTATCAGCCCGAGCACGTCGTGGCCGGCGGTGAGCGCATTACGCTGGCCGATCTCGATATCAAAATAATCTTCACCCCAGGGCACAGCCCGGGCCACGTCACCTACGCGATCGCCCCGTCGCGCATCGGGGACGGCGACGGGCACGAGGGCGCATCCGAGGTATCGCTGCTCTCCGGCGACGTGCTCTTTCAGGGCTCCGTCGGGCGCGTCGACCTGCCAGGCGGCGACTGGGCCACGCTCGAGCGCTCCATCGGCGGCCTGCTGCGCTCCTTCGCGGCGGAGAC
>DATHJQ010000244.1:0-3590 GCA_035286505.1 Solirubrobacteraceae bacterium
TTTCTGCTGTGTGGCTTTGTGCTGGCGCTCGCCTATCAACAGCAAGGCGATCAGGTGTCTGCAGCACGATGGTTCGAGCGCAATCGCGCGGCCTGCGGCGCGCCCGGGCTGCTCGCGGAGGAGTTCGATGTGCGCCAGCGCCAGCTGCGAGGCAACCTGCCCCAAGCCTTCGTACACGCCCTCCTGCTCGAGTGCGCCGCTGAGCAGTTTTCGTCGCCGGCGGCGAAATAGGGATGCTGGCTGCGCCGACGCGATCCCGCTCGAGGGCCGCGCGCGTCTGGTGCTCGCATCGGTCGCTGCCTGTTGTGCTCGGCGCTTGCATTCTGCTGGCAGGCTGCGGCAAGGGCGCCTATCTCGGCGACAAGACCGCGGCGCGCTCCACCCAACCGACGACGTCGAGCTCCCCGCCGTCGAAGCCGACAAGCTCGACTTCGTCAACGCCCACCAGCCCAGCTTCGTCCACGCCCCCAGCTTCGCCCACGCCGCCAAGCACGACGACATCGACGCCCACGAAGCGGACCCCATCGACGCCCACCGCCCCAACGTCGACCTCGAGGTCGACGTTGCCATCCACGCCTACCGGTGCTGCGCCGAGCCCGCCGAGTGGCGCGGCGGCGGTCGCCTCGTGCCGTCGTGGGATGCGCGCTTTCCCTCACCTGCGGGCCAGCACGAGGCGCAGGCTCGAAGCGATCTGCCACCACGCCGCCAGCCCCGATTCGTCGACCAAACGCAAGGCCGCGCAGGAAGCGTGCGAAGCGCTGGTCAAGGTCTCGCCGCTGCCGCGCGGGACGTCGCGCGATCGCGCGCTGGCCACTTGCGAAAATGCGGGCGGCGGCTGAGGGCAGCGCCGGCAGGTAGCCATGGCGGCGCATGCGTCGCACGCGCGCATACAGTGTTGAGGGTCAAGTTCGCGGCTGGTAGCTTGAAACAGATGCTTCGAGCGACTGGAGGACGAACGCGGCTGCGTCTCGCGCAATGCACGTGAGGTCGCGTCCGATCGCGCTGGCCGTCATGCTGTGCGCGCTCGCCGCCGCCGTCGCCTCGCTCGCCGGCTGCGGCGAAGCCGCCAACAGCGGTCAGCCGGCGCAAGGCGCCGGGCAAGCGGGAGAAGGCGCCGAAGAAGCGAGCGAAAAACAGGAAGAAGCGTCAGAAGCGGCCAAGAACCGGGAACTGCTTTCGCTGCTGGAAGCGAAGAAGCGAGAAGAAGCGGCCGAAGCGGCAGCGAGTCGCACCGAACGCCTCGCCGCCGCGAAGGCGAAGAAGCGAGAACGCACCGCGGAGAAGGAAGCCAAGAAGCGAGAAGCCGCGGCCGTGGCCAAGGCGAAGCGAGAGGAAGAAGAATCGAAGGCTGCGGCGAAAAGGCAGACGGAAACTGCAGAGAAGAGGCAAGCGGAAGTGAAGAAGCAGCAAGCTGAACGCACCGCCAGGCAACGGTCCACCACGACGACGACCACCTCGGCGACGCCGTCGGCGGGCGAAGCGGGGCGATGACGCCCCCGCGCCACGATGCCTCCTGCCGCCTGACGCCGAGCTCGTCGTGGCTGTCGCGCGCGCTCGTGCTGTTGCTGCTGGCGCCCGCGTTGGTCGGCGGCTGCGGCGGCGGCTCGAACGGCTCGGGCGAAGGATCGCAGTCATCGGTGGGGCAGGGGCGCGGGTCGACCGTCGACGCCGAAGAAGCGGCGGAAAACGCCGAACGGGCAAAGCGGCGCAGCGTCGAAGCGCGCTCGGTGCGCTCAGAAGAAGCCGAACTGGCCGCAAAACGCGCCAAACGCGAAGCCGCATTGGCCAAAGCGCGAGCTGGAACGACGAGCTCCGCCAGACACAAACGCAAACGCACACGTCACACGCACACCAGGACGGCGAAAAAACGCTCGACGAGCAGGAAAACTCAACGGACGTCCAAGAAAAGCCCAAGATCGGCCGAAGCGCCCGCCGAAAGAGCGGCGCGTCAGAAATTTGCCGAAGAAGAAGCCAGGGAAGCCGCGGCGTTCAGGCGTCGCGAAAACCAGGAAGAAGCAAGGTAGCCCTGTGGCGCTTGTGGGTTGCACGCGCGCGCTCGCGCGGATAGCGTCAACGATCCGATGCCAGCGCTGACCGTCAGCGACGCGCGCGGCGAGGTTCTTCAAGCAAAGGGACGGATGATGATTCGCAAGCTACTCCCCGCTCCGATCGTGCTGGCCACAGCCGCGCTGCTCGCGGGCTGCGGCAGCTCGGGCAGCTCCGGCAGTGCGAGCAGCACCGCCTCTACGGCCTCTAGCCCGATCAAAACAACCGTTCCCTTGAAGATCCCCCGCACGTCAACCACCGTCGCCAACTGCAGGAAGGGCGTCAAACGGCTGCTGCCCAAGCTGTCGGCGACCGCCAAACGCAAGCTCGAAGAAGTCTGTGAAAAGTCCAGCAGCGGCGACGTGCAGGCCAAGCGCGCCGCGGCCCGCGAAGCCTGCGAAACGATCGTCAAATCCTCGAAGCTGCCCGAAGGACCGGCAAAGCAGCGGGCGTTGACCGGCTGCAAGAACGCGGGCAACGGCAAATAGGCGGGCCCGGGCGCTCGGCATCTCGCACCGGGCGCCTACTCCGTCTCCTCGTCCTCCCCGGCGTACAGCGACTCGCGCGCCAGCTCTTGGCCTTTGACGCCGAACAGCTTCACCTCCAGCAGGTCGTGGCGGTAGTCGTCGGGCGCGATCAGCGTGAAGCGCTCGCTGACGACTTCGCACTGGTCGACGGCGAGGTTGGCCAGCTCGGCCGTCGCCACACGCCCGCCTGAGACCAGCGGATGGCCCCACACGAGCGTCATCGAGGCGACGGCGCCGGACTCGCCGCGCCACGCACCGATGACCTCGTCGCACAGGTCCAGCTGCCAGTCGGGGTTGCGCTCGGCCGTCTCATCGGTGAAGTCGACGAACGCCGAGAAGTCGCTCGGCTCGCCTCCATCCGGCGGAGGCGGGATGAAGCGCACGTAGCCGAACAGCTCGTGGCCTGTGCTCGTGGGCGAGGTGCCGGGCACGTACGTGCGCCCGTGCCACGTGCGATCGGGGTACCAGACGATCTCACCCGGCTCGCCGAGCTCGTCGGCATCGACGTCGAGACGTGCGACGCCGGCGAGGAACTCCTCGCTGAGGCGTTCGGCCCAGCGACCGTAGGGAAGCTCCTCCTGAGGCGGCTCGGCGGCAAAGCGCGGTACGAAGCGGTGCTCGGGAGCCATCGCGCCAGACTAACCCTCCGCGCCGCGCGAAGCGCGCGTCATGCCTCGCGCAGCAGCGCCGCCGCGTGCTCGGGAGCGACGATGTTCAGGTTCACGTCCGTCGAGAGCTCCAGGCCGGCGAGATGCGTCAGTCGAGGAACCACGTCGATGCGCCAGCAGAAGTGCTCGGCCCCGCGAGGGGCCGTGCGCACCCACATGTTCAGCGGGGGACTCGCGCCCAGGTGGCGCGCAAGGCGGCGCAAGCCGTCGTGCAGCAGCGAGGCGCCCGAAGGTCCGTCCTGCTCGAAGCGAGCGACCGGCCGTCGCGGCGCGAGCATCAGCTGGAATGGCAGGCGCGAGGCATACGGCGCCATCAGCACGGCCTCCTCGTCGATCGCCACGATGCGCT
>DATHJQ010000245.1:0-5328 GCA_035286505.1 Solirubrobacteraceae bacterium
CACAGGGCGCGCAGCCGCGCGTCCCCGCCCGCGCGGCGGTGGTCGACGGCCGCGGCGGCGACGTAGAGGACCTTCGCGGCGGGCGCCTCGCGGCGCAGCCGTTCCTGCCACTCCTGCTCGTCGCCGCCGTGTCTCAGCGACTCGTCAAAGCGGCCCACGCGCTCCAGGGCCGCGCGCCGAATCGCCATGTTCGCGCCCCAGGCGTAGCGCGTGTCGGTGTCCTGCGGGCCGAGCTCCAGCGTCGTGATCGGCGCAGTCTCGCGGCCGCACGAGCGCCAGCGCGCGCCCTCGAAGCTCGGCCGGATCGCACCCGCGAAGACCTGCACGTCGGGGTTCTCGCGCACGGCGTCGCGCAGCCCCTGCAGCCAGTCCCGGCTCGCGCGAACGTCGTCGTCGAGGAACGCAACGAGCTCGCCCGTGGAGCGCTGGACCCCCGTGTTGCGCGCCACGTTCAGCCCCCGCGGCTCGCTGTGGGGCTCGTAGCGAGCGCCGAATCGCTCGACCAGCGCGCGCGTCTGCTCGGAAGGGCCCGCGTCGTCGATCACCAGCACCTCCGCACCCGCGTGGGCGGCCTGCGGCGCGAGCGACTGCAGCGCCACCTCCAGATAGGGCAGGCGTTCGCGCGTAGGGATCACGATCGAGACGGGCGTCACCGTCGGACAGTCTAGGTTTGCAGCCGGTTTGCGCCGTGCGGCCGCGCCGTTTGCGCTGTTTGGTCGCGCGCGACTGCCAATAGGCTCTGGCCCACGATGGTCCTGTTCCTGCACAACCGCTACCGCACGACCGGCGGTGAGGAGCGCGTCGTGGAGGATCTCATGTGGCTCGTGCGCGAGCAGCTTGGCGAGCCCGTCGAGCTGCTCTCGCGCTCGTCAGCGGATCTGGGCCGTGGCGGCGCCGCGCTGGGACTGCTGCGCGGCGGCCTGCGCCCCCAGGAGGTCGCGCGCGCCGTTGCCGACGGCGGCGCGCGCGTGGTGCACGCGCACAACCTGCATCCGGCGCTCGGCTGGCGCGCGCTTGCCGCGGCGCGGGAGGCCGGCGCTCGCGTCGTGCTGCACCTGCACCAGTACCGCCTGGTCTGCGCGATCGGCGTGTGCTTCACGCGCGGCGCTGAGTGCACGCGATGTCACGCGCGCGACACGCTGCCGGGCGTGCGCCTGAACTGCCGCGGCAGCGTTCCCGAGGCCGCCGCCTACGCCGCCTCGCTGGCCCTGTGGCAGCGGCGCCTGGTCGAGCAGGCCGACGCTTTCGTCGTGCCGAGCGCGTTCGCGCGCGAGCGCCTGCGCGCGCTCGGAGCGCCGCTGCCGTGGGATCGCGTTCATGTGATCGCGCCGCCGATGCGCTCGCTCGCCGCGCCGGCGCTCCCCGCCGTCGACGCGCGCGGGCGGGAGGCCTACGCGTTGGTCGTCTCGCGCCTGGCCCCCGAGAAGGGTGTCGACGTGGCGATCGACGCCTGCCGCCTGGCGGGCGTGCCGCTGGTGATCGCCGGCGACGGGCCGCTGCGGGCGCAGCTGCAGGCGCGCGCGAGCCGAGGGTCGGGCGGCGCAGGGCAGGGGGGCCGCGGCGCAGTGACGTTCGCCGGTCGCGTCGACGACGCCGAGCTGGCGCGACTGCGCGCCGGTGCGTCGATCGCGCTGGTGCCCTCGCGTGCGCCCGAGACGTTCGGCCTGGCGGCCGCCGAGGCGATGGCCGCGGGGCTGCCGGTGACGGCGAGCCGCGTGGGGGCGCTGCCGGAGCTGCTCGACGAGCGCGCCCTGGTGGCGCCCGGGGATCCGCACGCTCTCGCGCGGGCGATCGGCCGGCTGGCTGGCGATCGCGCGGCCGGCATACAGGGCCGCGATCGCGTTCGCGCGCTGTGCTCGCCGGAACCTGTGGCGGCTGCGCTGGCACGGCTATACGACGGAGGCGATGCTCGCCCAAGCGCGAGCATGAAGGTGGAAGGTTAAAGGAGCGTGGTGGGTGTTTGATCGAAGACTCTGTGCGCCAACGTATATGCAATTGCCGTCTTTTCCGGCGAAACGAGCGGATACGCGCCAGGCTGTAGATACGATCGCGCACCAACTCCACAACAGCATGTCCGCTGCGCGCGTTTAAGCTGCGGCGCGTGTCCCATGAGCGCAGCGCACTGATCACCGGGCTGAGCGGTCAGGACGGCTCGTTCCTGGCAGAGCTGCTGCTCGCGCGGGGCTACCGCGTGACGGGTGTCGTACGCGACGAGCGCTCGCCGTCGCTGGGCTGCTCGGAGCATCTGCGCGGGAGGGTGGAGCTGGTGAGCGGCGACCTGCTGGAGCCGACGACGCTGCGCGAAGCGGTGAAGCGCACGGAGGCCGGCGAGATCTATCATCTGGCCGCGCCGTCGTTCGTTCTCGCATCCTGGGAGCGCCCGGGCGAGACGATGCGCGCGATCGCCGGGTCCACAGCCGCGCTGCTGGAGGCCGTGCGCGAGGTGCGAGCGGACGCGCGCGTGTTCGTCGCGGCGTCCGGTGCGATCTTCGGCGACGCGCGCGAGAGCCCGCAGAACGAGCAGACGCCGTGCCGTCCCGGCACGCCGTATGCGATCGCCAAGCTCGCGGCGCACGAGCTCGTCGGGGCCCTGCGCGAGCACGACGGCCTACACGCCAGCTCGGGCATCGCCTTCAACCACGAGTCCGAGCGCCGCCCGCCGCAGTTCGTGACGCGTCGCGTCACGCGCGGCGCGGCGGCCATTGCGCTCGGGCGCGAGAGCGAGCTGACGCTCGGCTCGCTGGACGCCGTGCGCGACTGGTCGTTCGCCGGCGATGTCATGGACGCCGCGTGGCTGATGCTCCAGCAGGACAGCCCCGGCGACTACGTGCTCGCCAGCGGCGTGGCACGCACGGTCGCCGAGCTGGCGCGGACGGCCTTCGCGTGCCTCGACCTCGACTCCGAGCGCTACGTGCGCGTCGACTCATCACTGGTGCGCCCGCCCGAGAGCACGCGCAGCGTGGGCGATCCGAGCAAGGCGCGCGAGCGCCTGGGCTGGGAGCCGCGGCTCTCCTTCCAGGCGCTCGTGGAGCGCATGGTGCGGGCTGATCTGCGCTGGCTGGAAAGCGGCGCCAACCCCTACACTGCCAGCGAGTGAAGACCGTCGGCATCATCGGCCTGGGGTACGTCGGCCTGCCGCTCGCCGTGGCGTTCGCGCAGGAGGGGTGCGAGATCATCGCGGTAGACGTCGACTCGCGCAAGGTCGAGGCGATCGAGGCGGGCGACTCCTATATCGAGGACGTTCCCGCCGAGTCGCTGCGCCGGTGCAAGGACCGGATCCAGGCGACGACGCGCTACGGCCGCCTGGCAAAAGCCGACGCCGTGCTGATCTGCGTGCCCACTCCGCTGACGCGCAACCGTGAGCCCGACCTCGGCCCGCTGATGGACACGTCACGGTCGCTCGCCGAGGTGCTGCAGCCAAACCAGCTGGTCGTGCTCGAGTCCACCACCTATCCGGGCACGACGCGCGAGCGCGTTGCGCCGCTGCTGGAGGAGTCGGGCCTGGCCGCCGGGCGCGACTTCCATCTGGCGTTCTCGCCCGAGCGCGTCGATCCGGGGCGCACCGACTTCACCCTGCGCAACACCCCGAAGGTGCTCGGCGGGCTGACCGAAGCTTGCGTGCAGCGTGCCGAAGAGCTGTACGGCCTGGTCTGCGAAAGCCTGATCCGCGTGTCAAGCCCCGAGGCCGCCGAGCTGACCAAGCTGCTGGAGAACATCTTCCGCTCGGTCAACATTGCGCTCGTCAACGAGCTGGCGATGCTCACCGATCGCATGGGCATCGACATCTGGGAGGTCGTCGACGCGGCCTCGACCAAGCCATACGGGTTCATGCCCTTCTCGCCGGGGCCCGGCATGGGCGGTCACTGCCTGCCCGTCGACCCCTTCTACCTGAGCTGGCGCGCGCGCGAGTTCGACATGTCGACCGAGTTCATCGAGCTTGCGGGCAAGGTCAACCAGCAGATGCCCTACCACTGCGTGGAGAAGGCGCAGCGCGCGCTCAACGACGCCGGCCTGTCGGTCAAAGGCGCGCGCGTGGCCGTGATCGGCGTCAGCTACAAGCCCGGCGTCGGCGACACGCGCGAGTCGCCCGCCTTGAAGATCATCGCGCTGCTCAGGGACATGGGCGCGGACGTCTGCTACCACGACCCGCACGTGCCGAGCCTCGCCGACTTCGCGCTCACCAGCCGGCCGCTTCACGAGGCCGTCCAGGACGCCGACCTGACGTTGATCGTGACCGCGCATCCGAGCGTCGACCACGACGACGTCGCCCGGCGCGCTCGCACGATCGTGGACCTGCGCGGCGTCACGCGCTCCTCCGGCGTCGCCAACGTCGTGCGGCTCTAGCCGTGTCCACCGAACCTTCGCGCCGCAGGAGCCGATCGTGCTGAGGGCCGACCCGCGCGCCCCCGGGCTGCTGCTCGGCGAGGACGTCGAGATCGCCGACGACGTTTCCTTCGGCGCGAACGTGATCGTGCACGCCGCCACGACGGTCGCCGCCGGCGCCGTGATCGAGGACGGCGCCGTGCTCGGCAAGCGTCCACGCCTGGCCAGGAGCTCCAACGCGCACGGCGATGTCGGCCGCCTGCAGCTCGCGCCTGGCGTCGTCGTCTGCTCGGGCGCGATCGTGTTCGCCGGCGCGACGCTCGGCGAGGGGGCGATCGTCGGCGACCAGTCCTTCGTACGCGAGCGCTGCAGCATCGGCGCCGGCTCGGTCATCGGGCGCGGCAGCGTCATCGACAACGATGTCTCCGTCGGCGCACGCGTGCGCGCGCAGACGAACGTCTACCTGACGGCCTTCACGGTCGTCGAGGACGACGTGTTCGTCGGCCCCGGTGTCGTCACCACCAACGACGACACAATGGCCCGCCATCCACCCGGCGCCCCCCTGCGCGGAGCGACCCTCCGCCGTGCCTGTCGCATCGGAGGCGGCGCCGTGCTGACCCCGGGCGTGCAGATCGGCGAGGAGGCCTTCGTAGCCGCCGGTGCCCTGGTCACCAGCGACGTCCCCCCGCGAGCCGTAGTCATGGGCGCCCCAGCTCGGGTAGTGCGCGACGTCCCGGACGTCGACCTCCTGGAGCGCTGGCGCTAACCCGACGCGCCCTGAGCCGCCGCCACGACCTCCTCAGCCTGCGCGCGAGAAAGCACCGGGCTCATGGGAATCGCCAGATGCGTACGCGCCGCCTCCTCCGTCCCCGGCAGCTCCAGCCCCTCGCCCCACCGGCGCATGGGCGGCTGGCGGTGCACCGGCGTGCGGTAATAGGCCTTGCAGGCGATGCCAGCGGCGCCCAACGCGTCTTGCAGGCGCTCGACGCGAGCGTGCGCGACGAC
>DATHJQ010000246.1:0-5230 GCA_035286505.1 Solirubrobacteraceae bacterium
GCCTTGCCGTGCAGAGCGACCCCGACATCCAGGCGTTCGTCGAACGTCTCGAGCAGGCCGCCGAGGGCGACGAGGAGGTCGCGCCCGAGGACGTCCCCTCAGGCGACGCCATCGCCCGAGAATTCCAGCGCTTCCTGCGCCAGCGCGGGCGCGAGAGCAAGTAGCTACAGCTCGGCCGCCGGGCAGACGATCCGGTAGTCGCAGATCGAGCACGCAGCATGCGACGGCGTGGGCTCGAACTCCTGCGCGAGGATGCCCTCGCCGACCTCCATCACGATGTGCGTGACCGACGCCGCGTCGCGCTCGCCGCGCGGCACCGGAACCTTGGCGTCGTCGAGCACGTAGTAGTAGGCCTGGCGCGAGGACTCAAGGCCCCACGCCTCGCGCGCCGCCAGCGCATACAGAGACAGCTGCACGTCGTCCATAAGCTGCTCGGCCGTCTTCGCGCGCGAGGTCTTGTAGTCGATCAGCTCATACGTCTCCTCCCCGCCCTCGCCTCTCAGGCGATCGACGCGGTCGACGCGCCCGCGCAGGTGGTGCGGCCCCAGCCGGAAGGAGAACGAGCGCTCAAACCACACTGGCTCGCACTCCTCGCCGTGCAGGCGCGCATGGTAGCGGGTCAGCGCCGTCGTGGCGAGCTGGCGCAGCTCGTTCTCGCGCTGTGAGTCGCCCAGCCCGGCTTTGCGCCAGCCCGAGTCCAGCAGCTCAAGCAGCTGCACGAGCGTCTCGCCGCCGTCGCAGTGGAAGCGCTCGAGCACCGTGTGCACGGCGATGCCGAAGCGCTGGTGCAGCGTCTGCTCGGTCGGTATGCGCAGGACGCGCGCGAACTTGTAGCGCAGCGGGCAGCTGCGATAGGTCTGGATGTCCGACGCCGACAGCGCCAGGCCTACGCCCTTGCGCGGCAGGAACGGGCCGAGTGAGTGCGCGTCGCGCTTGCCGATCGTCGCCTGCGCGCCCTCGCCCGCCAGCGCCTGGTCGAGCGTCGACGTCTGCAGGATCTCGCGCTGCGTGGGCGTCGTCGCAGCCAGCAGCCGAGCGTTGACGTCCGCCAGCGCCTCGGCCACCTCCTGTCCTGCCGGACGCTGCAGCAGCGCCGCGAGCTTGAGCAGCTCCAGGTAGCGCACCACCCCGTGGGAGATGTCCAGTTCGGTGTCCAGGCGCAGCTCTGAGAGGTGGCCGCCGATCTGCACGACGCTCTCCAGCACCTCTTCGCGCAGTAGCTGATACGTCGCCTCCAGGCGATCGTCCTGCGATGGCAAGTCCGCCAGGGCGTCGGCGGTTGGGTCGCCCGAGGACGTCGCCGGCGACTCCGCGCCCGGCGCGCTGGGCGACGCCCCGGCCGGCGCGCGGGTCATCGGCGCCACCGTCGCCAGGTGGCGCGCCAGCTCGCGCGGCGTCGAGCCAGGCTGGGCGCGCACGAACTCGGCAGCCAGATCGCGCAGCCCCTGAAGGCTCGCGCGCTGCTCGGCCGCATCCTCCGGCGCCAGCAGCGCACGGCCGGGCGCTCCGAGCAGCTCGATCAGCTCGACCATGAACGCATTGGGCGCGAGCGTGTCCAACGCTTGCGCGGCGCTTCTGTGCAACGCGACGAAGCGCGCGATCCGTTCGCGCGCCTCCGGCGGAACCTGCGGCGACTCGCTGGCGGCGGTCAGACCGGCGACCAGATCGAGCTTTCGCCTGCGCGCCACCTGTATCACGCGCGCGAGGTGCGACTGGCGCAGCTCGATCGGCGGGCGCGCCAGCGCGCGCACGACCGCCGCCGCATCCTGCGGGTCGACCAGCAGGCGCAGCCATGCCAGCACGTCGCGCACCTCCGCCCGGCGCAGGAACGCCACGTCGCCGGGCGCGTCGTCCGGCGGGACGCCGGGCGTGTCGTCCGACGCGGGCACGGCTTGGCCGCCGGGGCTGGCGGGCGGTTGAGGCGCGGTCCGGGAGACGGCGGGCACGATCCAAGGATACGAGCGCACGGCGAGACGCGACAGGGTCGTTCACACCGGCGAAGCCACGCGTCGAGCGGCTGGCGTTGGAGACGCATGCGTTGTTCTGGGCGGGCATGCGTGTTCTTTTCCACGCAGCGTGCGCTTTCGTATTTACAGCGCGGCCATTTCTCGCGCTCCGGCCCGAGCCCAAGCCAAGTCGTATCTACGATGGCGCACGCTCCGCAAAAAGGGAAAGCTCTTCCTCCCCTCCCTGCCGGCCGCACCAACCTTTCCGACCAGCCCTGCCTTTCCGGCGAGTGCCCTGCCGGCCCAGCCCTGCCTTTCCGGACACCGCGACCACGCGCGCCTGCGAATACTTAGGGTCGGCTCACACGGCCGGGCTACGCTCTATGGCAGTGGACACGATCGACTGGCGCATAGCGCAGCGAATCGGGGAGCGGGTGGCGGGATCGCCGCCGCCGGGAGGCGTGCGCGCGGCGTCGGTGCAGCCCCGCGCGTATGAGTTCGCGCGGCGCGTGAGCGACTACAGCGGGCTGGGCGTGCCGAGCGTGCTGCCGGCGCTGGAGGCGGTCGACCGCGCGGAGTGGATCGCGGCGAACCTGCGCACGATGCGCCCACTGGTGGGCGGGCTGAGCGAGCGCATCGGCGAGGGCACGGGCCCGCTCGCCGCCCCGCTGCGCATGGCCTCCGGCTTCCTACTCGGAGCACAGATCGGCGGGCTGACGGGCGTGCTCTCCCAGCGTGTGCTCGGGCAGTACGACCTGGCGCTGTTGGACGATTCGGTGACGCCGCGCCTGCTGCTGCTCGCGCCGAACCTGGCGATCGCCGCGCGCAACCTGTCGGTCGATCGCGACGAGCTGGTGCTGTGGGTGACGATCCACGAGATAACGCACGCCGTGCAGTTCACCGGCGCGCCCTGGCTGCGCGAGCACCTCGGCGGGATGCTCAAGGAGCTGATCGACGGACTGCAGGTCTCGCTCGCCTGCCCGGGCTCGCAGGACGGCGACGGCAGCGACAACGGAAAGGCCAAGGACGACGGTACGCCGTCGTGGCGGCGGATGCCCAAGCTGCCCGATCCGGCGGACCTGCGCGAGATGGCCGAGCGCGCGCGCCGCGGCGAGCTGCTGCGCCTGACGCTCGGCGAGGACCGCTGGGCGCTGGTGGAAAGGATGCAGGCGGTGATGTCGCTGATCGAGGGTCATGCCGAGCACACGATGGACGCGATCGGCGCTGAGGTGCTGCCGTCGCTGCCAGCGCTGCGCCGAGCGATGAACCGTCGGCGCGAGTCGCGCCCGCTGCCCTGGCGGGTGCTGGAGAAGCTGCTGGGCCTGGAGATGAAGCTGCGCCAGTACGAGGTCGGGCGGCGCTTCTGCGATGCCGTGGTCGCGCAGGGCGGACCGCAGGCGCTCGCGCGTGTGTGGAGCGGACCGGAGCAGCTGCCGAGCCCGCAGGAGCTGGCCGAACCGGCGCGCTGGCTGGCGCGAATGGACGTGAACGACGGTCCAGAGGGCCGAACGCATGTTCCACCTGTCACAAGCTAGAGGCGAGAACGCCCCACGACACGGCGTGTTTCCTGCGTGGTAGGATCGTGTTGTAACAAACCTCCCGAGACGGGTTACAAACAGGTGTTCGATCCTGCATAACGGGTATCGAGGGCTTACAAAGAGCTAAACCCGCACCTCCTCGCAGAGGCGAGGAAGAAGAGGAGACCCCCTCCACATGGCAACTGCAACCCCCCGCACAAGCAAAAAACCGGCGAAAGCCAAAAAACCGGCCCGCAAAGCCGCCAGCGCGCGCCGCAAACCGACGGTGACGCAGGCCAAAGCGACGGCCGCGAAGGCCGCGCGTACGCGCGCGATCCACCAGACCGAATCCGCGCTCGGCCAGGCCGAGACGGCGACGCGCGAGACCGCTGGCGTGGTCGGCAACTACGCCGAGCGCGCTCTGCTGATCCCCGTCGGCGTGGCCCTGACGGCCCGCGACAAAGTCGTCTCCGGCGTGAGCGACACGATCTCCACGTACTCGACCTCGACGAAGGCCCAGGCCCAACTGCGCCGCTTCGAGCGCCGCGGCGCCACCGCGCGCAACCGCCTCGAGCGCGAGGTGCGCAAAGCGCGCGTGCGCGTCGAGCGTGAACTGCGCCAGCGCCGCCGCGAGATCGAGAAAACGGTCTCAGGGCTCGAAGACAACAGCACGGAGCTCGCGAGCCGCGTGCAGGATCGCGTGCTGAGCCTGGTCTAGGCGCAAACCAGCTTCCCCCGCCCGGCTCGGAGAGGCCGGGGCGCCGCCGGCGAAGGCGGTCATCGGGAAAGTCTGTCGGCCTCATATCCCGCCGGCAGTAGTAGCACCCTCTCCTCCCTCGACTCGCGGGGCGGTCCCCATCGCCCCGCGAGTCTTTTAATCGGCGGTCCAGCGGTGGATGTCGGCCCGCAGCAGCCACAACAGCAGCACGACGAGCGCGCCGGCACCGACGACGATGCACAGGGCGAAGGCGAGCGGGAAGTCGTTGGCGGCGATCGATCCGAGAACCTCGATGGCGAGCTCGGCGGCAACCAAGAGCACGCCGGCCGCGGTGCGACGGCGCAAGCGCACGCCGCGAGCGCGTCCGACGAACACGGCGGCGAACAGCCACGCAAGCCCGAAGATCCCGAGGATCTTGGGAATGGCGTCGGCGACGGCGATCACCCGGCCCAGTGACTTGGCCGATGTTTCGCTCCAGTTGGCGGCGGATGCGCTGGCAAAGCCGAAATGGAGAAGGTCCCGCTGGCATCCAAGCTTGCGGATGGGCTCGTGCCCGCCGACCTGCCATGAGCTGGCGGGGCCCGCGCGATCGGCCGGCAAGGCCCGTTCAGCGGCGGCGGCGTCGCCAACCAGCGACACGGGGATCGAATCGTGCTCGTAGGCGAGCGTCAGATCGCCGCGGCGCTTGCGCCCGCGCGTCTGGATGGTGACGATGCTTTCGTTCTTCAGCCAGCCGAGGTCGACGTGCTCGTCGTCGGCGCGTTCTCCGGCGAAGGCGTAGGCGAGCCGGCATTCGACGAACACCTGGACGATGGCGCGTTCGCCGGAGAAGACGACCTGGATGTGCCGGCGGTTGGCCTTGGCTTCGTGCGCGATCGGCAACGACACTGCCTGCGCGACGAGCGCGGCGAAGATCAGCGTCGCAAGCAGCCAACGCAGCGGCGCGCTTTGGCGCAGGCGGGCGATTGTCGCGTGGCGCGTGGGCACAGGCCGTCAGCTGGGTGGCGGTGGGTCGCCTGCCTTGCTGCCCGACAGCACGGTGAAGACGT
>DATHJQ010000247.1:0-6257 GCA_035286505.1 Solirubrobacteraceae bacterium
CCGAGCCGTCGACGCCGACGAGCGGTCCGCCGGAGTTCCCCGGACGCACGAGCCCGCGCAGAGGCGTGAGCAGGCGGCGGATCGGCCCACGGCCGTAGGCGTCGTCGGTGAGCACCGTCTGCGTGCGCCCGACACGACCCGGGCGCACGTCGAGCGGCCCGTTCTGGGGATAGCCGAGGATCGCACCGCCGCGACCGGACGGCGGTTCGTGCGCCAGGCGCAGGCTCTCCAGCCCCAGCCCGGGCACGCTCAGCACGGCGACGTCGTCGGTCGCGTCGAAGGCGATCGCGCGCGCCGGCATGCTCGGCGAGCGCCCGTGCGCCTGAACGGTCGTGTCGCTCTCGCCGGCGACGACGTGCGCGTTGGTGACCACGGTGTCGGCGCCGGCGACCCATCCCGACCCCTCGATCGCCAGCCCGCAGGCCGTGCCGAGAACGCGCACCACGCTGCGCGACGCCGCTTTGACGCCGGGCGCGCGCGCGATGCGCGGCGGCGGCGCGGCCACGTCGGGTGACGGTCCGGCGATCGACGGCAGCGGGTCCAGGCGCGCCAGCGCGTTGAGGATCGGTCCGGAGGGCGGCAGCAGGACGTTGAGCTCCTGCAGGATCGCCGAGCGCTGGATGTCCGCGCGCAGGCTTTCCTCGTTAGGCGCCTGCGCGACGACGGCGGCGACGATCCATACGACGCCAAGCGCGAGCGCCGCTCCCAGCGCCGCTCCGAGCACGCCGTCGAGCGCACCGATCCCGGGGAGGATCAGCGCGCGACGCACCCTGAAGGCGATGCCCTCCATGCCGCTGGCGAGGATCGCGCCGGCGAGCAGAGCACCGAGCAGGCCGAGCGCCGGCGCGTAGGGCGAGGAGGAGCCTTCCTCGAGCAGTAGAGGAGCCAGGCGAGTTCCGAGGAATGCTCCTATGGCGAACCCGCCGAAGGAGAGCACGCCGACGATGAACCCCCGCCGGAAGCCGAAACCGGCGAGGATTGCCGCAAAAGCGACGATGATCCAGTCGAGCCCCGTCACCCGCCATGTTCTACCGCGCTCTGACTGACGAGCAGACGCTGCGGGTGCGGCGTGCGCGGCCGGTCATCGCGTTGGCGGCCGTGGCCTTCGCGATCGGGGTGATCGTCGGCGCCAACAGCGGCGCCTCCTCGGCCGACTCGCTCGCCGGGCGCTTCGTGGCCGCCTGGGCGAGAAGCGACTACACGGCGATGTACGCGGACATCGACCCGGCGTCACGGCGCTCGCTGAACGCCGACGAGTTCGCCTCGGCTTACCGCGATGCGATGCGCACGGCCACCGCGACGAGCCTGCGCGCGACGGGCAAGCCGCGCAGTGCGCCGGGCGGCCTAGTGAGCGTGCCGATGGTCGTGCACACCCGCCTGTTCGGCACGCTCGCGCTGAGCGTTGGCCTGAGGGTCGTCAGCGGCGCCGAAGGAGGCGACGCAGTCGCGTGGTCGCGCTCGCTGACCTTCCCGGGCGTGCAGCCCGGCGAGACGCTCAGCCGCCGCACGAGCCTGCCACCGCGCGCGAAGCTGCTCGCCCGCGACGGCTCGGTGCTGGCCGAAGGCGAAGCGTCGCAGGCCGGCACACGCAGCTCGCCGCTGGGCGAATTGGCCGGCGCGGTCGTCGGCGAAGTCGGCCCGATCCCCAGCTCGCGCCGCATCGCTTTGGAAATGCAAGGCGTTCCGTCCGACGCCGACGTCGGCACGAGCGGCCTCGAGCGGGCGCTGGACGCGCGCCTGCGCGGGACGCCCGGTGGAGAGCTGCTGGCCGCGAGCGCGCAGTCCGGACGCTCGGGGCGCGTGCTCGCGAACGTGCCGGCGCGACCGGCGCACGCCGTGCGAACGAGCATCTCGCCGGCCGTGCAGCGCGCGGCCGTGGCGGCACTGGGCTCGCGGCTCGGCGGCGTCGTCGCGCTCGCGCCCACCGGCCAGATCCTGGCGGTCGCCGGGATCGGCCTGGACAGCGTTCAGCCTCCCGGCTCGACGTTCAAGATGGTCACGCTCACAGGCGTGCTCGACGCCCATGTGGCCAGTCCGCGAACGGAGTTTCCGTATGCCACGTACGCCACGCTCGACGGCGTCAAGCTGAGCAACGCCAACGGCGAGGAATGCGGCGGGTCGCTGACGCTCGCGTTCGCCGTGTCGTGCAACTCGGTGTTCGCGCCGCTGGGCGTCAAGCTCGGCGCGTCGCGGCTGGTGGCGATGGCCGAACGCTTCGGCTTCAACCATGCGCCGGGCGTCGAAGGCGCGGCCGAAAGCACGCTGCCGGCCGCGTCGGACATTCAGGGCGAACTCGACGTCGGCTCGACGGCGATCGGCCAGGGTCGTGTCCAGGCGAGCGCGCTGCAGATGGCGATCGTCGCGGCGTCGATCGCCGACGGCGGGCGTCGTCCCCGGCCGACGTTCACACCCGAGCGCCTGGCGCCCGGTCCGCGCGTGACCAGCGTCAAGGTCGCGCGCACGGTGCGGCGGCTGATGATCGGCGTCGTGCGCAACGGCACCGGCACGTCCGCGGCGATCCCCGAAGTGACGGTCGCCGGTAAGACCGGCACGGCTGAACTGAAGACCGAGTGCACGTCCTCCTCGCAAGCGCAATCCGGCGAATCCGGCTCACACGAAGCCGACGCCTCCGGCTGTGTGGGCGCCGACAGCGAAGCCAGCAACACCGACGCCTGGTTCGCGTCCTTCGCGCCTGCGCTTGCGCCACGCGTGGTCGTCGGCGTGCTGCTGGTCAAAGAAGGCGCCGGCGGCGACACCGCCGCGCCGGTCGCGCGCGAAGTGCTCGAAGCGGGGCTGAGAGCGACCCGCTAGACGTCGAGCTCGGCCGAGGCCGTCTCGGCGGCGTTTTCGGGATCGACGATCGTCAGCTTCAGCGGACGGTTGTCCAGCGAGACGATCTGGATCTTGAACAGCAGCAGCGCGCCCTGCGTGGTGCCCTGCGAGGCGATCGTGTCGGCAGCCGGCAGGCGGCCGTCGCCGGGCACCGAGCCCCCGCGATAAATGAACTGGTTGGCCGCGCTGGGCACGACCGGCGTGTAGCGGTTGCCCTGCGTGTCGGTGATCGTCAGGTCCGTTGCGGCGGTCAGCGAGCTGGAGGAGTTGTTGTAGACCTGCAGGAAGACCGCGAACCACTCCTGGCCCGGCGCCAGCTTCTGCTGGGCCGGCGAAAGGCCCTGCAGATAGGCGGCGTCCTCGGTCGTGAACGGGTTGAGCTGGCGCGACAGCTGGACCTCGTAGACCAGCGGGCCGACGTCCAGGTAGGGCGCGTTGGCGCCTGACTCGCCGGCGTACGTGCCCGTGCTGACGCGTGAATGAGAGTCACCGCACGCCGTCAGCGCGCTCGCCGCGAGCAGGACGAGCGCCAGGAGCGTGAGCTTGCGCAGGCGGGCGGACATGCGACGCGGCAGTCTATCCGGCGGCGACAGTCACGCGGCTTCCGCGATCCTCGCCGCGCTCGATGATCGCGCGCAGGCGGCGCATCGCGCGGCCGTTCTTGCGCTTGAGCCAGCCGCGCGCGCCAAGCGACTCCAGCATCCGGTCCGACAGCGTCGCGGGCATGGTCTCGAGCGTGAAGCGCACGCGTGTGGTGCCCGAAGCCGCCGGCGCCAGGTCATAGACGCCGAGCGTGCGAATGCGGTTGTTCTTTCCCGTGCGGCCCGCCTCGACGATGCGGTGGGGCCGATCGACCTCGACGAACGTGGCGTCGGCCCAGCTGAAGCGGTTGCCCGGCGCCTTGACGCGGAAGCGCGCTCCGGCGCCGCGTCCGATCGAGTCGATACGCGTCAGGCGCCAGTCGACGATGAAGTGATCGGTGAACTCGCTGTGGTTGGCGATGTCCTGCAGGTAGTCGAACACCTGCTCACGCGGAGCGGAGATGATTGTCGAGACGGTCACGGGATCCACGGCGACCGCCAGTCTAAGCGCCTTGACGAATACAGCGCGCGCCGCGCCGCTAAGCCGCGCGGACGGTCAGCCGGACGGTGTGCCCGTGCTCGCAGTGTCGCACAATCTCGCTTGCCAGCGGCGCGTCGCGACGCAGCATCCGGCACAGCTCGCAGACCACTTCGCCGCCGCGACCGTCGTAGAGATGCACGTGCTCGCCGGTCAGCGGCGTGCGCCCGCAATCTGCGCAGTGGTCGCGGTCGGACTCCAGCGCGCCCACCCCGCGGCGCAGCAGGTGGCGCTCGAGCTGCTCGACGTGCTTGATCGCGGAGGCCATGGCGACTCGGATTTCGCCGCCTGGCGCGGTCCTCCTGCCATGCGCCGCACGTGACGGCGGTGAGAGTTTGCACGCTCTAATCTGCGGGTAGGAATCCGCTTGCATTGGGGAGCGAGGAGAGATGCCCGGATCCGCTTGCGCCTTTAATCCGCTTGCGCCTTTACGGAAAATGCGGCCTCCCGGGACTCGCCGTATAGGACAACTTGTTATGATCGCCACGATCTTTCTTTTGACGAGGAGCACCCGCGACGGAGCGCCTGGCATGAAGGAGGAGGAGCATGGAGCTACTTAGTTCTGGGACCTTTGTAGGAGCGGGCTCGTTCTGCTGTCGCGACTGCGGATACGTGCTCACCTTGACGGGCCGCGACACCTTGACCGACTGCCCCGGCTGCGGCGGCGGTGACTTCGGCCGCGCGTCGCTGTTCAGCGGCGACTCGCGCTCGGACACCCAGGAGACCGCCCAACACGGCGGGATGCTGTCCGAGCCCGCCCCGCGCGATCGCGCCGAGCAGCTTGCGAGCGCGCGCGAGGACATCGAGCAGCCGGGCGAGTACCTGTGCTTCGACGAGGGCGGGCGCTCGCATACGGTCGCGCTCGCCCGCGAGTGGACGCGCATCGGACGCAGCCTGGCCGCGGACGTGCGCTTCGACGACCCGACCGTCTCCCGACGTCACGCGTTGATCGTGCGCCAGCCCGACGGCGTGCGCGTGCTCGACGACCGCAGCCTCAACGGCGTATTCGTCAACGGCGAGCGCGTCGAGGGCAAGCTGCTGGCCGATGGCGACGAGATCATCGTCGGGCGCTATCGCCTCAGCTTCCTGGTCGTCTCTCCCGAGCGGTTCGCCGGCGCCGCAGGCTCCGGATCGCTGTCGCTGCACGGCGCCGGCTGACCCGAGCGCCGGCCGTCCCGTCGCACGCTCGCCCTCTGGCAGGCGGCGGGTCGGCGCGTGCCGACTTAAGCGTCCGCGACGGCAGGTAGCGCACGCCGCGCGGCGGGCCGGCGCGTCGTCCCGCGGACACGTAATATCGCCTGATGGCTGACACGATCGCTGTGCTCTCGCAGAAGGGCGGCACGGGCAAGACGACGACCGTACGCACGCTCGCAGACGCGTTTCGCCGCAGCGGGCTGCGCACGCTGGCCGTCGACCTGGACCCGCAGGGCAACCTCTCCGACTACTTCGACATCCCGCCCGACGCCGAGCCGACGATCGCAGACGTGCTGGCCGGGCGGGCGCAGACGGGCGAGGCGATCCACGAAGACCTGATCCCCGCCAACCTGACGCTCGCCGAAGCCGAGCTGATGCTCGGCGGCAAGATGGGGCGCGAGCTGACCCTGCGTCGCGCGCTGGCCAAGACCCCCGACGATTACGAGCTGATCCTGATCGACTGCCCGCCGTCGCTGGGACTGCTCACTGTCAACGCGCTGGTCGCCGCCGACTACGCGCTGATCACAGCCGAGGCCCAGTACTTCGCGCTTCAGGGCGTCGAGCAGGCGATGGAGGTCGTCGAGCTGGCGCGCGAGGGTCTCAACCCCGACCTGGCGCTGCTCGGCGTGCTGCTCAACCTGGCCGACATGCGCACCGTCCATTCGCGTGAGGCGCTCTCCTCGTTGAAGGAGCGCTTCGGCGATCGCGTCTTCGACACTGTCGTGCGCTCGTCGATCGCCTACGCCGAGTCGGCTGAGCGCGCTCGTTCGATCCTCGACCACCGGCCCGACCTGGGCGCCGACTACCTCGACCTGGCCGGCGAAGTGGTGCAGCGCCTGCCCAGCCTGACGGCGGCCGGCGAGCGCCTGGCGCACCTGCGCTAGAGCTCGGCGACGTAGGCGCCCTGCGGCTCAAACGGCGCGCGCAGCAGCGTCGCCCAGCCGGCGATCTCCTCGCGCAGCGCCTCGGCGACCGCTCCTGTCTGCTCGTAGAAGCACCACACGAGCACGGTCGGCCCGGCGCCCGAGATCGTCGCCCCGAGCGCGCCCAGCTCTCCCGCGCGCAGCGCGAGCTCGTAGGAGCGCGGGAACAGCTTCGAGCGCTGCTGCTGG
>DATHJQ010000248.1:0-5675 GCA_035286505.1 Solirubrobacteraceae bacterium
CCAGCGTGCTCGCCGCGCGCACGCCCGCGCGCTCGCACAGCGCGATCACGTGGTCGGCCTTGCCGACCGCCCCCAGCGCTCGCCACCGCGCATACAGCGCAGCCTGCGCCGGCCCGTGCGAGTAGGCCTGCTCGTAGAAGCGCACGATCTCGGCGGAGTCCGGCACGCCGACGATTATTGTGCTCGCGATGGGCAACCGCCTGATCGCGCCCCTTCGCCGGGCTCCGGCGACGATGCCGGCGCTCGTCGCCGTCGCGCTGTTCGTCGTCTGGGCCACCGACCAGGCCGGCTATCCGCTCACGCACTGGGCGCCCGGCGCGCTGCTCGTGCTGGCGCTGCTCGGCCTCGCGCTGGCGACCGTCGCGCTGCGCGTCGCCGACGTGCCGCTCGCCGTCAAGATCGCGCTTGGCTGCTTCGCCGCCTACACCGCCTTCAGCTTCCTCTCGATCCTCTGGGCGGCCGTGCCCGGCGACGCCTGGGAAGGCGCCGACCGCACGCTTTTGTACCTGCTCGTCTTCGCGCTGTTCGCGTGCTGGCCCCAGCGCGGACGCACCGCTGCGCTGCTGCTGGTCGGCTGGACGCTGGCCATGGCCGGCTTGGCGGTCTTCGCCGCGCTGCACGTCGACGCGGCCACGGGCACCGCGCTGCAAGGACTGCTGCCCGACGGGCGCCTGGTCTATCCGGCCGGCTACGCCAACGCCAACGCCGCGCAGTGGCTGATGGCCTTCTGGCCGGCGCTGCTGCTGGCGCGCAGCGACAGCCTGCACTGGGCGCTGCGCGGAGCGCTCGCCGGCGCCGCCGTGCTGCTGGCCGAGGTCGCGCTGCTGAGCCAGAGCCGCGGCTCGCTGTACTCGACGCCCGTCATGCTCGTCCTCGTGTTCGCGCTGCTGCCCGGCCGTGCGCGGACGTTCGCCCTGCTGGCGCCCATCGCCGCGGGCATCGCCGCGGCCGCGCCGGCCGTGCTGCACGTCGGCGATCACCTGCGTCACGGCGCCGTCGTCGCCGACACCGTCCACGGCGCCGTGCTGGCCACGTTCGCGGCCGCCATCGTCGTCGGCCTGGTCGTCGCGGCCGGCTCCGCAGTCGAGTCACGGCGCGCGCTCTCGCCCGGCTCGCGCCGGCGCTGGCACCGAGCCGTCAGCGCCATCGCCGTCGCCACGCTCCTGCTCGCGCTCGCCGGCGGCTGGCTCGCCGCCGGCGACCCGGCGGCGCGCGTGCACCACGCCTGGGACACGTTCAAGAGCCCCCGCGGCTATGCCGCCAACGCCACCGGCAGCCGGCTCGTCGGCGGCCTGGGCAGCTATCGCTATGACTTCTACCGCGTCTCGCTTGACGAATTCGCCGCGCATCCGCTCGCGGGCATCGGCGCGGACAACTTCGCCCAGCCCTACCTCGCGCGACGCCACAGCCACGAGACGCCCCACTACCCCCACAGCGTCGAGCTGCGCACGCTCGCGCAGACCGGCCTGATCGGCGCGCTGCTCGCGCTGGCCGGCCTGGCCGCGGCGCTCGTCGCGGGCGCGCGCGGCGCCGGCCTTTGGCGAGCCGGCGCCCGCGACCCCCTGGCGCGAGCCGTCGCCGCCGGCGCGCTTGGCGTCTTTGCCTACTGGCTCGTGCACGGCTCCTTCGACTGGTTCTTCGAGTTCGCCGGCCTGGGCGCGCCGGCGTTCGCCTTCCTCGGGCTGGCTTGTGCCTTGGCGCCACGCGGCGGCGACGAAGACTCGCCCATGCGCCCGCGTGCCGACGGCGCGGCTGGGCCGAGCGCTTTGCCCCGGGGGTCGTCGCACTGGCGGCGGCCCACCAAGCGACGCGCGCTGGGCGCGCTCCTCGCGCTCGCGGCGCTGCCCGCGGCCGCGTCGCTGGGCGCGCCGTGGCTGAGCGGGCTGGAGATCGACAGCGCCGCGCAGATCTGGACGAGGACGCCCCTGCTGGCCTACGAACGCCTCGACGACGCCGCCCGCCTGGATCCGTTGAGCGACCAGCCTTACTTGGTGGCCGGGAGCATCGCGCTGCGCTTCGATGACCTGGCGCGAGCCCGCCAGCAGTTCTCGCGGGCACTGCAGCGGGTGCCGGGCGACTCCTATGCGACTTTGGAGCTGGGAGCGATCGCCTCCAGCAAAGGCGAACGCCGCGCGGCGCAGGCGATTCTGCGGCGGGCTCTGCGGCTCAACCCCCGCGACCCGCTCACGCGGACCTCGCTGCAGCTCGTCCGGAAGGGCCGCCGCGTCGATGTCACCGGGCTCAACCGATCAATCCTGCTGAAAGCTCAGCAGCTCTCCTAGAAGCGCCATATTCTGGTCAGCATAATTGTCGCATTTACCGCTCGACATCGACTTCGACGTCCGCTAGTCTGCCGTTGGGGCAGTCGGTCGCTTGACACCCAGTCCGACGAGCGCGGCGCGTGTGGGGGAGTCGAGGTGCGGCGAGCCTGAGACGAGAGGTGAGGCAGGGTTGCTCGAGCCGACGACGGGAAGTAGGCAAGGAAGCATGACACGGCAGCGTAAGATCATCGCGATAGTCGCGCTACTGGGCTTGGCCGGCATATGGCCGGCGGCGGCGTCGGCGAACCCCCTGCTCAGCGGCTATGGCGGCCCCGGTCAGGGCAATCAGGCGATCCTCGGATCCGCTCTGCTGAACGGGGGAGGACGCGGAGGCGGGTCCGGCGCTCCGCCGAGCGCCGCGACCTCCGGCGGCTCCCAGGGCGTCCAGCTCGGCGTCCCTGGTGCGGCGGGTGGATCCGCTCACGCCGCAGCCCCCTCCGGATCTCGCGCGAGGCGCCACTCCGCGACGTCGCCGGCCGGGGCGTCGCGTCAGGCGCCCGCGCTTGGCGACCCCGCCGGCGTCTACGCTGCGCTGGAACGCGGCGCTGCCCGTCCATCCGCGTTCATGGGCCTCTCCGGCGACGACCTCGTGTACATCCTGCTCGGCCTTGGGGTGCTCGCCTTCACGGGCGTCGCGACGAGCCGAGTCGCCCGCAGGGGCCGCGCAAGCGAGCACGCCGGCTAAAGGGGGGGCGCTCCGCACCCGATTACCCATTCAGCAAGTCGCATCTCCAGATATGGATCGCACGCACCTCACCCAACAGACCTCGACCACCCTCCCGCTCCATCGTGAGCGGGCAGGCGATGCTCCGCGCCCGAAGGCGCTCGCGCGAGGAACGTTTCGCGGGCCCCTGCAGTGGGCCCTGGAGGGCTCGGGCTGGGACATCGTGCGGCCCGCCGTGGACCTCGTCCTGCTCTACGTGGCGGTGGTCATTGCGATGGGCGGCGTGCACGCGTCGTTGCACGCACCGGCCGACAGCGCCCCGCTGCTGGCGCTGCCGCCCGCGGTCATGCTGCTGCTCTACCTGCGCGGGCTCTACCGCACCCGGCTGCGCGCGCTGCTGCTGGACGGCGTCGTGCCGATCATCAGCGCCGTTTCCGTCGGGACGATGGCGATCATCACGCTCGGGCTGCTGCTCAACGGACACGCGCCGGCCACGCGGGACGGTGTGCGCGCGTGGGTCTATGCGCTGATCGCCGTCGGCGCCGGGCGCATGATCCTGTCGTTCACCCAGCGCTGGGCGCGAGGACGTCGCCTCGTAGGCAAGCCGGTCCTGATCATGGGGGCCGGCGTGGTCGGCTCGCAGGTCGCCCGCCGACTCGAGAACCACCCCGAGTACGGGTTGTTCCCGGTCGGCTTCCTCGACGACGACCCGCGCTCGATCACCGAGGTCGGTGGGCGCGAGATGCCCGTGCTGGGTACGGTCGAGGACCTCGACGAGACCGTGCGCGACACCGACGTCAAGCATCTGATCGTGGCTTTCTCGTCCGTCGCCGACGTGCGCGTGAGCAAGTTGATCCAACACTGCCAGGAGCTCGGCATCGAGGTCTCGGTCGTGCCGCGCATGTTCGACACGATCAACAACCGCGTCGGCTACGACACCGTGGGCGGGCTTCCGCTGATGTCGTTCACGACGATCAACCCGCGAGGATTCCAGTTCGCCCTCAAGCACGCCTTCGACCGCGTCTTCGCCCTGGTCATGCTCGTCGTGCTGGCGCCGTTGATGATCGGCGCCGCGCTGGCCGTGCGGATGACCTCTCGCGGACCCGTGCTCTTTCGCCAGCGGCGAGTCGGCCGCGACGGAAGGCCGTTCGACCTGTACAAGTTTCGCTCGATGCGTGTGCCCGAAGAGGGCGCGCCGAGCGCAGAGGACTCCAGCGCCGTCGAGTTCCTGCTCGGCGGCGACATCGCGCCCGGAGGGGTCGAGGGCAAAGATCGCCGCACGCGTGTCGGGCGCTTTCTGCGCCGCTTCTCGCTGGACGAGCTTCCCCAGCTGCTCAACGTGCTGCGCGGGGAGATGAGCATCATCGGTCCGCGCCCCGAGCGCCCCGAGTTCGTCGAGCTGTTCAGCGACGACATCACCCGCTACGGCGACCGCCATCGCGTGCGGGCCGGGATCACCGGCTGGGCGCAGGTTCACGGCTTGCGAGGCCAGACCTCGTTGGCCGAGCGCGTCGAGTGGGACAACTACTACATCGCCCACTGGTCGCTGGGTCTCGACCTGAGGATCCTCGCGCTCACCTTCGCCGCGCTGCTGCAGAAAGCCGAGTAACGCGCCACCAGCGCTGGCGCTCGTCCGCCACGCGCACCACGACGTCCGCGGGGCGGGGCGGGATCTCCTCGCCCTCGAGGATCGCCGCGGGCACCGCACGTGTCAGCCAATCGGCCAACGGCTCCAGCCCGACGCGCTGGAGCTCATCGGCGATGCCCGGCGGCCGATGGAGGTGATCGTGCGCGTCGGAGGCCACGTTGTGGATCAGCCCATCCCCGGCCAGCCGCAGGGCGAAGCGGCGCACGTGATCGCCGAAGCGGCCGACCAGCGACCCCGCCGTGATCGACGTCAGCGCGCCTGCCTGCACGAGCGACTCAAGCAGCAGCGGATCGCGATGAAAGGCGGTGCACCGCTCGGGATGCGCCAGCACGACCCGATTTCCAGCCCGCTGCAGGTCCGCCAGGACAGCCTCCAGGCCGCTCGCCGGCCGGGTGAACGACGGCTCCACGAGCAGCCACGGACCCCGGCCGAGCCGCAGGGAGGGCAGCTCGGCCGGCGTCAGCTCCTGCAGGCGGGCGATCGCCACCTCGGCCCCGCCGCGGATCTCCACGTCGATTGCCTCGTCGGTCAGGCGCTCGTTGAGCTCTTCCACGAGGCCGGCGATGTCGACCGCTTCATTGCGATAGCGCCGGCTGACGTGCGGCGTCGCCACCAGCGTGTCGATCCCGGCCGCGGCCGCAGCGCGCGCGAGCGCCACAGATCCCTCGATCGTCGCGGGGCCGTCGTCGATGCCGGGCAGCACGTGGCAGTGCAGATCGATCACACCGCGGCCAACGATACGCCAACGGTTTGCGGCTCAGGCCAGCGGCGCGTTCGGGCGCCGCCCGACGCGAGAAGCGCCGCACGTTTCGCCCGGCACGCTGCCTGGCCTCGGCAGGTCGCTGTCGCAAACTGCGACGCGCGCTGTAGGCCATCTGCTAGTCCTCAAGCTCTCCGCTGGATCTGACGAATAGAATGACGAACCCGAGTGGGGACCCGACAGGGGAAACCGAACCGGGGAAACCCGAACCCTGGAGCGCCGTGTCCGACAGACTCTCCTCAATGCCAAATCGTGAAGAGGGCGCATATGCGCCGATCCTTC
>DATHJQ010000249.1:0-5169 GCA_035286505.1 Solirubrobacteraceae bacterium
AGCCAGGCGCGCGCCGGCGCGGACCTCGTCGCGCCGTCGGACATGATGGACGGTCGCGTGCGCGAGATCCGCTCCGAGCTCGACGGCGAGGGATTCTCGGACACGCCGATCCTCGCCTACTCGGCGAAGTTCGCGTCGGCCTTCTACGGGCCGTTTCGCGACGCGGCCGGCTCGACGCCATCGTTCGGCGACCGCCGCGGCTACCAGATGGACCCGGCCAACGGCGAGGAGGCGGTGCGCGAGGCGCTGTTGGACGTGCAGGAGGGGGCGGACATGGTGATGGTCAAGCCGGCGCTCGCCTACGGCGACGTGATCGCCTCGGTCAAGCGCGAGACGCGCCTGCCGGTGGCGACGTACAACGTCAGCGGCGAGTACGCGATGGTCAAGGCCGCCGCCGCCGCCGGATACCTGGATGAGCGCACGGCGGTGCTGGAGATCCTCACGTCGCTGCGCCGGGCGGGCGCGGACTCGATCGTCAGCTATCACGCCAAGGACGCCGCGAGATGGCTGGCCGAACGGGCATGACCGAGCCCGAGCAGAGCCTCGCCGGGTCGCCGGATCCCGCGCAGGCGGTGACCGAGGAGCCGACCAACGACTTCGCCGTCGGTGCTTCGGCGGTTGCCGACGGCACGCGCGCAGCGACGGCGATCCCAAAGCTGCGCAGCCGCAAGGACGGTGCGGCGATTCCACTGGACGACCTCGATCGCAAGCTGCTGAACCTGATGCAGGGCAGCTTCCCGATCGCGCCGCGCCCCTATGAGCACGTGGCGTCGCTGGCGGAGGTCTCAGAGGGCGAGGTGATGAGCCGCGTGCAACGCCTGCTGGACAAGCGGATCATCCGCCAGGTCACGCCGATCTTCGACACGCGCGCGCTGGGCTACTCCTCGATGCTCGTGGCGGCGAAGGTCGATCCCGAGCATCCCCACCGCGCCGCGCAGGCGATCAACGAGCATCCGGGCGTATCGCACAACTACCTGCGCAACCACGACTTCAACCTGTGGTTCACGATCGCCACCGAGCCCGACTCCAAGCTCGGCCTGGAGGGCACGCTGGAGGTGCTGGCGCGCAGGGCCGGCGCGGAGTCGGTGCGCCAGCTGCCGACGCTGAAGCTGTTCAAGATTCGCATGGACCTGGAGATGGAGGGCGACACGCAGGCGCTGGCGAGCGCGGTCGAGGCGAAAGAGCCGATCGAGCTCGACCCGCAGCCCTACGACGAGCGCGACATCGCGGTGATCCGCGCGCTGCAGGGCGACATGCCGGTCGTCTCAGAACCGTACGCTCCGGCGGCGGTCGCGCTGGACATGTCTCAGCAGGTGTTCCTGGACCACCTCTCGGCGATGCAGGAGCGCGGGCTGCTGCGTCGCGTGGCGGCGATCCTCTATCACCGCCGCGCGGGCTTCTCGGCCAACGGCATGGGCGTGTGGAAGGTGCCCGACGAGCAGATCGCCGACATCGGCCGGCGCATGGCGGCGGTGCGCGGGATCTCGCACTGCTACCAGCGCCCGACGTACGCCGACTGGCCCTATTCGGTCTTCACGATGGCGCACGGGCGCTCCAAGCAGGAGTGCGACGCGGTGCTCGACGCGATCGCCGAGAAAACAGGCATCTCAGAGCGCGCGACGCTTTACTCATCGACGGAGTTCAAGAAGATCCGCCTGCTGTATTTCACGGACGCCTTCAAGGACTGGGAGAGGAAATATGGATGAGGAGTGCCTTTGAGGCACTCCTTGCGAGCGTGCCGGGCGATCAGCTGATCGGCTGATGGCATCGCTGCGTGACAATCGCTCCGCCGAGCTGTACCGGCGTGCTTTGGAGCTGCTTCCGGGTGGCGTGAACTCGCCTGTGCGGGCGATGCGCGCGATCGGGCGCGACCCGATCTTCGTCGCGCGCGGCGAGGGCGCGGAGCTGGTCGACGTCGACGGCAACCGCCTGATCGACTACGTCTGCTCGTGGGGGCCGCTGATCCACGGGCACGCTCACCCGCCCGTGATCGCTGCGATCGAGCGGGCCGCCGCGCTGGGCACGAGCTTCGGCGCGGCGACCGCCGGCGAGGTGGAGCTGGCGGCCGCGGTGGCGTCGCGGATGGAGCGCGTGGAGATGCTGCGCATGACCTCCTCGGGCACGGAGGCGGCGATGACCGCGATCCGCTTGGCGCGCGCGGCGACCGGACGCGAGCACGTGCTGAAGTTCGCCGGCGCCTACCACGGCCACGTCGACGGGCTGCTGGCGCAGGCCGGCTCGGGCCTGGCCACGCAGGCGCTGCCGTCCAGCCCGGGCGTCCCGCAGAGCGCCGCCGCTGGCACCGTGGTCGTCCCGTGGAACGACGCCGAGGCGCTGATCGCGGCGACCGAGCGCCACGAGCTGGCGGCGATCCTCGCCGAGCCGCTGCCGGCCAACATGGGCCTGGTTGCGGCCCGCGAGGGCTTTCTGGAGCTGCTGCGCGAGCGCGCCGACGCGACCGGCGCGCTGCTGGTGCTCGACGAGGTGATCAGCGGCTTTCGCGTCGCGCGCGGCGGCGCGCAGGAGCTGACGGGCGTGGGCGCCGACCTGACGATCATGGGCAAGGTGATCGGAGGCGGGCTGCCGGCGGCGGCGCTCGGCGGCCGTGCGGAGCTGATGCGCATGCTGGCTCCCGCGGGCGACGTCTATCAGGCGGGCACGCTGTCGGGCAACCCGCTGGCGGTTGCGGCCGGCCTGGCGACACTCGAGCTGCTCGACGAAGCGGCCTATGCGCGCCTGGCGGCCACGACGGAGCGCCTGGCGGCGGGACTGCGCGAGGCGGCTGGCGACTATCCCGTGCAGGTCGTCTCGGCGCCGGGCCTGCTGACCGTCTTCTTCAGCGAGCAGGCGCCGACGGACTTCGCCGGCGCGCAGGCCTGCGACTCAGACGCGTACGCGCGCTGGTGTCGCGAGCTGCTGTCGCGCGGCGTGTACCCGCCGCCGTCGCAGTTTGAGGCGTGGTTTCCCTCGCTGGCGCACTCGGCCGAGCACGTCGATCGCACCGTGGAAGCCGCCACGGCGTCGTTCGCCAGTCTGCGGGCAGTGGGGGCGAGCGCATGAGGCCACTTACGACGCGATTTTGGAGACCACCGTGCTAGACGGCGACGCGCCCGTGCTCGCCCGCCTGTGTGCGCTGCTGCGCGATGAGGGCGGCTTGATCGCCTCGCTGGTGGACGGCGCCGACGGCGTGGATGGTCCTGCGCCGCAAACAGACGGCGAGAGCCCGGCGGGCGTCGCTGCGCGCGGGCCGCGCGCGGAGGGCGCTCGCGGGGAGTACGAGCTGCTGGTCGAGGCGATCTATGAGGGTTACCTGCTGCACTACGGCTCGCCGCGTGTCGTGCGCACGCTGGAGGCCGACCTGCGCGTGCTCGCCGGCGATCGCCTGTACGCGATCGGACTGGCGCGCCTGGTGGCGCTGGCGGACACGCCGGCGGTGGCCGAGCTGGCCGACACGATCACGCTGAGCGCGCTCGCCCAGGGCGCCGGAGACGTAGAGCTCGCCGACGCCATCTGGACGGCTGGCGCGCGCGCCGTCGGCTGGGGAGCAAGCGAGCAGCACCGGCGGGCGAAGGATCTCGTGGCAGCAGGGTCCGCAGAGGCGATCGAGGCGATGCGCACAAGCGGGCTCGCCGCGCCGAGCACGCCCTGAATCGCGCCTCGATATTGTTGATGTCGGTGTCCGACAAGCACTCCAAGCACAAGTCCAAATACACCGCCGACCGCATGATCCCGGGCGCCTTCGAGGGCGAGACGGTGACGCGACGGCGTTTCATGACCGGCAGCGCACACACCGCCGGCGCGATCGCCGCCGGCGCGTTCGCGCTGCCGGCGCTGGGCTTCGCCGTCGGCCCGATCTTCAAAAAAACACCGCACACGTGGCAGACGGTCGGCACGGTCGACCAGTTCAGCGAGGACAACTACGTTCCGGTCGTCGTCACGTTGACGCCGGGCATCGGCGAGGCGGGCACGTCGACGGCCTACGTACGCAAGTTCAACGCGAAAATCGACACGGACCCGGCCGATCGCGACTCCAAGTACGTCGCGATCTCGAGCCGCTGTGCGCATCTCGGCTGTCCGGTGCGTTGGGTGGATGCGGCGGAGCGCTTCATCTGCCCGTGCCACGGCGGCGTCTACGACCTGCTCGGCAAGCGCGTCGGCGGCCCGCCGGTGCGCCCGCTGGACCGTTTCTACACGCGCTTGGAGGGCGAAAACGTGCAGATCGGGCCACGCTTCAGCGTCAACTCAGAGCTGCACCGCTTCTCCCCGCGCGACCCCGGCGAGCCGCTGGACGGGATCGGCCAGTACCTCTATCCCTCGCGTCCGACCGAGCGCAAACTGTAGGCCGGAGGAGAACGCATGCCCAAGCTGCCAAAGCTCCCCGCACCGCCGCTGCCGGCCGCGCTGCAGGCCCCGCCGCCGCGCCCGAGTGAGGGCAACGGCAAGGCCGGCCCGCTCGACCTGGGCAAAGAGGCGGGGATCACGGTCGTCGACTGGGTAGACGAGCGAACGTCATTGAGCGGCGCTGGGCGCTGGCTGCTGTTCCGCAAGGTGCCCAAGGGCACCAACTGGTTTTACACGCTGGGCTCGGCGACGATGTTCGCCTTTCTTTCCCAGGCCGTCACCGGCGTCTTCCTGGCGATGTACTACCGCCCGGACCCGGCCGGCGGGGCCTACGAGTCGATCCGCCACGTGACCAACGAAGTGTTCCTCGGGCAGTTCGTGCGCGGCATGCACAAGTGGGGCTCGAGCGTGATGGTGATCCTGATCTTCCTGCACATGGGCCGCACGTTCTTCTTCGGGGCCTACAAGTACCCGCGCGAGCTCAACTGGGTGATCGGCGTGGTGCTGCTGATCCTGACGATGGTCATGTCTTTCACCGGCTATCTGCTGCCGTTCGACCAGCGCGCCTACTGGGCGACGATCGTCGGCGTGAACATCAACGGCACGGGCCCGCTGATCGGCCCCTACCTGAGCGACTTCCTGCGCGGCGGCGGCGAATTCGGGGCAACGACGCTGTCGCGCTTCTATGCGATCCACATGCTGCTCATACCAGGGTTGCTGGCTGCGCTGATCGGCTTCCACCTGTATCTCGTGGCCAAGCTCGGCACGACCGCGCCGCCGTGGTCGAAGGCCAAAGAGCGCCCAGAGCTGCTCGAGGCGGAGGTCTAG
>DATHJQ010000250.1:0-3277 GCA_035286505.1 Solirubrobacteraceae bacterium
TCGTCGCCGAACGTCACGTCCTCCGGTGTGCGGGCCGAGTGCAGCAGCACGGCGTCGTCGAGCTCGTCGCGGTGCGCGAGATCGCGCAGCATGCTCATGATCGGCGTGATGCCGCTGCCCGCGCTGATGAACAGCAGCCGCTCGGGCTTGGGGTCGGGGAGCACGAAGGTCCCTTCCACGCCGCCCAGGCGCACGATGGCTCCCGGACGTATGTGCCCGAACAGGAACGGCGAAACCCTTCCGGACTCGACCAGCTTCGGTGTGATCGAGATGCAGCCGTCGGCGCGCCCCGGATCGGAGGTGAGCGAGTAGGCGCGCCAGTGGTGGATGCCGTCGACCTCGATGCCGAGGCGAACGTACTGGCCCGGACGGTGCCCGGGCCACTCCCAGCCCGGCTTGATCGTCACCGTGACCGCCTCGGGCGTCTCGCGCTCGATCCGCTCGATCCGACCGCGCAGCTCGCGCGTGGACTACAGCGGATTGACCAGCTCGAGGTAGTCGTCGGGCAGCAGCGGCGAGGTGAACGATCGGATCATGCCGAGCACGCGACGGCGCCCGGCAGAGACCTGCGGCACGGCTCCTCGTTCAGCCATCGGCGCCGTCGGGCCGTGCGACGACGCAAAGCGCCGCGGCGTGATCGTAGATTGACGGGGAGGGGATCATCTTGCTTGCAATAACCATTACCTCAAACGAGGTTACATGAAACATGGTATCCTTACGTGAGGGATGGCACACAGGGCTCCTGAGCAGACCAAGCCGGCGCAGAACGGTTCGGCAAAGCCCAAGGCCGTGAGCAACGGCGCGGCGACGGCGCCTCACGCCGACCTGACCGTCGAGCAGCTGGCCGCCGAGGTGGGCATGTCGGTGCGCAACATCCGCAACCACCACACGCGCGGACTGCTGCCGCCGCCCGACGTGCGCGCGCGTGTCGGCTACTACAGCGCCGAGCACGTCGCGCGGCTGCGACTGATCCTCGACCTGCAGGCCGACGGCTTCAACCTCGCCGCGATCGAGCGCCTGCTGAGCGGCTCCGACGGCCTGGCCGAGCGGCTGCTCGGGTTGCGCAGAGCCGTGACGACGCCGTTCGAGCCCGAGCAGCCGGAGCTGATCACCACGGGCGAGCTCGCCGAGCGCTTCGGCGAGCTGAGCGTCAAGGACGCCGAGCGCGTGCGCAAGCTCAGGCTGCTCGTGCCGCTCGGCGACGAGCGCTTCGAAGCGCCCAGCCCGGCCCTGCTGCGCGCCGCCGAGCAGGTCGTCGCCCTGGGGATCCCGATGCACGCGGCGCTCGTGCTTGTGGAGCGCATGAGCCGCGACTGCGACTCGATCTCACGCGACTTCACCAAGCTGTTCCTGCGCGAGCTGTGGCAACCCTTCGACGAGGGCGGCCAGCCAGACGAGGGCTGGGACGAGCTGATCCAGGGCGTCGACTCGCTGCGACCGCTCGCCTCCGAGGCGCTGCTCGCGCTGTTCAAGCTGCGCATGACCGCCCAGCTCGAACAGGCCTTCAGCAAGGTCATCGAGCACCAGGCCAAACGCAAGTAGCCCCCCTTTCATCCCGCGCCCGCTCCCGCTCGGCCGCGTCCTGCACGGGCCCGGACGCCGCGTCAACGCCCCGGCGGCACGAGCACGATCTTGCGGTGCGAGCCGGCGTGCAAGCGCGCCCACGCCTCCTGCACGCGCTCCAGCTCGATCGGCTCGATCTCGATTCTCAGCTCGCCGGTGGCGGCCAGCGCCGACAGGCTCGCGTAGGCCTCGCGCTTGACCTCGGGCGGCGCGGCGAAGTTCGTGTGCCCCATGATCACGAGCATCTTGCCGCGGATCGGCGCGGAGGCGACCGTGCTCTCGGCGCCGGCGCCGGCGCCGAGCTGCACGATGCGTGCGCCGAAGCTCGCCGCGTTCACAGCGGCGGCGAACGGCTCTCCGAACAAGGGGTCGACGACGACGTCGATGCGCCCGTCGGCGGCCTGCGCGAGCTTTGCCGCAAGATCGTCCGAACCGTCGAGCGCGACCGCCGCGTCGGCGCCGAGCTCCAGACAACGCTGCAGCCCATCGGGCGAGCGCGCCGCGGCGACCACACGCCCTGCGCCCAGCGACTTGGCGGCCTGCACGGCGATCTGGCCGAGCACGCCGCTTGCCGCCAGCACGAGCACGTGCTCGTTCGGCTGCAGCGACGTACGCCACGTCAGCGCCAGCCAGGCCGCCAGTCCCGAGATGCCCAGCGCGACGGCGACACCGTCCTCGACGCCGTCGGGCACGTCATACGTCGCCCGCGGATCGATCAGCGCGCGCTCGGCCATCGAGCCGTAGGGCAGCACCGGTGAATCGAAGTACACGCGCCTGCCGTCCAGCAGCCCGACGCCCTCGCGCCCGGCGACCGAGGGCAGCGGGGGCTTGCCGGCGTAGAAGCGTCCAGCGCAGATCGCCACGTCGACCGGATTCAGACCCGCTGCGAGCACGTCGAGGACCGCCTGGTCGCCGTCGGCGGCGCTGGGCTCTGCGAAATCGTCTGCCCGGGGGATCCCGTGCTCGTGAAGTACGGCGGCTCGCACGGCTGCATCTTCTCTTACCCGCCGCCGGTTCGTACGCTCGTCTAAGGCGCAGCGCAGGGCGAATGGCCTGGCGCATAGCTGCCGATAGGTGTCGCAGACCAGCCATGCAGCGAGCACACCTACTCCGACAGCTCGTGCTCGACTCGCAATACGTGATCGACGAGCACCTCGTGGCGGCCGCCATACTCGCGCGCGCCACGGCTCGACGCGTGCTCGCCGACGCGAGCTTCCGCAACGACATCCGCCCGCCACGTGCGGTGCGCTCGTTCAGGCCGAGCAGACAGGTCCGTTCGTTTCGTCCCTGCGGGATGCGTACGACGCTCGACGGCCGTCGGGCGGCGGGCTTCACGGGACCGGTGTAGTCGCCATGCCCGTGACCGAGGTCTCGGTGCCGATCGCCCACGAGCTGCTCGCGCAGTGCATCAAACAGGGCCAGGCGCTCGTGCAGCGAGCCAGCCTGGTGGGGGACTTCAGCGACTACGAGAGCTGGAAGGCTGCCCGCAACCAGTGGGTCGAGCCCACGGTGCAGGCGCTCGACCACATGTATGGCGGCCCCTCCCAGCGCGGCGAGTTCATGCAGGCCGTGACGGTCGCTGGCGCAGCGCAGAGCTGGCAGCAGCAGTACACCGAGGATCTCGACGCCGTGAAGGCCGCCATCGAGCTGCTCACCGTGCTGCAGAGCGATCTGGCGTTCGTCAGAGAGGAGGCGCACGCCTCGCCGGACGCCG
>DATHJQ010000251.1:0-3296 GCA_035286505.1 Solirubrobacteraceae bacterium
CGTTGCGCGCTCGTCGTCATCGCGCTGCTGGCGCCGTAGTTGGCAACGCCGGCGAGCGCCGCCAGCAGCGCGATGACGACGAGCGCGCAACGCTCGCGTGTGGTCAGCGCCGACATCGCAAGCGAGCATAGTCAGCCATCAGGACCCGCCGGCCGCGCCACCGCGCAACCTCGCATTGCGGCCGTCAGGCCGCTCATCAAAAAACTGAAGACCGGCCTCAGTGGCTCTCGAGCACGCGGTCGATCAAGCCGTACTGCTGTGCCTGCTCGGATGAGAAGAAGCGATCGCGCTCCATGTCCTCGCGGACCTCCGCAGGCGGTTTGCCGGTGGCTTCGGCGTAGATCTCGTCGATGCGCTCGCGCACCTTGAGGATCTCGCGCGCGTGTATCTCGATGTCCGTCGACTGGCCCTGAAAACCGGCCGAGGGCTGGTGGATCAGGATGCGCGAGTTGGGCAGAGCCGCGCGCTTGCCCTTCGTGCCGCCCGCCAGCAGCAGCGAGCCCATCGACATGGCCACGCCGACGCACATCGTGGCGATGTCGGGCTTGACGAAGTTCATCGTGTCGTAGATCGCCAGGCCTGAGTAGATGCTGCCGCCGGGCGTGTTGATGTACATGGAGATGTCCTTGTCGGGGTCCTGGCTCTCCAGGTGCAGCAGCTGCGCCACGACCAGGTTGGCTACCTGATCGTCGATCGGCGTGCCGAGGAAGATGATGCGCTCGTTCAGCAGCCGCGAGTAGATGTCGAACTCGCGCTCGCCGCGCGCCGTGCGCTCGATGACCATGGGGATCAGGGGCATGGACGCCACCCTAGCGGGCGTGCCCGGCGAGGCGGGAGCTGGCCACATGTGCGAGTTCGCGCGCGGGCGCTGACGGGCAAACCCCGCCCAGTCGATGCCTTCAGCGACTCGCGGTGCGCGAGAGCACTCAGATGACGACACGTCCTACCCTCACGCCCATGCCCCACCCGCGCTGCGCCCGCTTGCGCGCCCGCCGCATGGCCGCGCCAACGCTGGTCGCGGCGCTGCTCGCCCTGGCCGTGGCCGGCCCTGCGCTCGCGATGACCAGCCACGCCGGCTGGCCGGCGGACGAGCACCTGGTCATGGACCGGGGCCCCGCGGGTCAGCAGCACGTGCTCATCGGCGTCAACGGAAAGCACAACTACCTGCTCGGCGGCTACGGCGACGACACTATCTACGGCGGCGACTCCGGCGACGTCATCTGGGGCGACTACCACCCCTCCGGCTGGCCGGCGCGCCAGACCGCCATCATCCACGCCGGCAACGGCCGCAACATCATCTACGCCAACGACACCTTCAACTACGTCTGGACCGGCGCCAACCCGGCGACCGTCGTGCACGTGCACGAGAACTCCGGCGTCGTGCACTGCCAAAACCCGCGCCAGATCGTCTACACCAGCCACCACGCGCTGCCGCACTACAAGCTCGACGGCTGTCGGCGCATCAGCTTCTACTCCGTCGGCTACTGAGCCAGCGGACGGCGGCTGGGCAGACGGTGCTTGTTTGCGTGTGCGCGCAGCGATAGCGAACGTATATACGCGCGGGCGTAGGGGTCGGCCGAGCGCGGCGGCTCAGAGGTTGACCGAGCGCATGACCGGCTCGGGGTAGCGCTCGCCGGCGGCCGGCGGGACGGCGTCCGCGATCGCCTGCGCCTCGGCCTCGCTGAGCTGCACGTCGGCGGCGGCCAGGTTCTCCTCCAGGTAGCTCACGCGCTTGGTGCCGGGGATCGGCACGACGTGCCGCCAGCGCGACAGCACCCACGCCAGCGCCAGCTGACCCGGCGTGATGCCGCGCTCTGAGGCGAGCTCGCGCACGCGATCGGCGAGACCGATGTTGTGCTGCAGGTTCTCGCCGGTGAAGCGCGGGCCATAGCGGCGGTAGTCGCCGTCGTCGAGCTCCTCGGGCGAGGTGAAGCGCCCCGACAGGAAGCCGCGCCCCAGCGGCGAGTAGGCGACCAGCGCGATGCCCAGCTCCTGCAGCGTCGGCAGGATCTCCTGCTCGACGTCGCGCGTCCACAGCGAGTACTCCGTCTGCACGGCCGTGATCGGATGCACCGCGTGCGCGCGGCGGATCGTCTCGGCGCTGGCCTCCGACAGCCCGATGTAGCGGACCTTGCCCGCCTGCACGAGCTCGGCCATGGCGCCGACCGTCTCCTCGATCGGCGTGTTCGGGTCGACTCGGTGCTGGTAGTACAGGTCGATGTGGTCGGTGCCCAGGCGCTGCAGCGACGCCTCGCAGGCGCTGCGCACGTACTGCGGGCTGCCGTCGACCGTGCGGTTGATCAGGTCGTCGTCTTTGATCAGCTTGATGCCGAACTTGCTCGCCAGGAACACGTCGTCGCGGCGGTCGACGAGTACGCTGCCGATGAGCCGCTCGTTGGTGTGCGGCCCGTACATGTCCGACGTGTCCAGGAAGTTGCAGCCGAGCTCCAGCGCGCGGACGATCGTCGCGCGCGACTGCGCCTCGTCGGTCGCGCCGTAGAACGCCGACATGCCCATGCAGCCGAGGCCGATCTCCGAGACCTCCGGGCCGTCTGGTCCAAGGGTGCGGGTCTGCATTGCACGCTCCTTTCGCTGGCGGGATATTGTCGGCGCGAGTGTTCCCTCTGAACCTACCCAATGTTCTGACGGTGCTGCGCATCATGCTCGTGCCCGTGCTCGTCGTCGCGCTGCTCGGCAACACGGCCGGAGGCGACGTGCTCGCGGCGATCGTCTTCGCGCTGGCCTCGCTGACGGACTTCGTCGACGGCTACCTCGCTCGCGCGCGCGGGTCGATCACGAACTTCGGCAAGCTGATGGACCCCCTGGCCGACAAGCTGCTGATCGTCGCCGCGCTGATCGCGCTCGTCTCCCTGCATCGTCTGGCCGCCTGGGTGGCCATGGTAATCATCACGCGCGAGCTCGCCGTGACCGTGCTGCGCATGGGCGCCACGCAGGCCGGCGTGGTGATGGGCGCGAGCATGTTCGGCAAGGTCAAGACCTGCCTGCAGATAGCCGCCATCCTCGCCGTGATCTCCGTGCACGGAAGCCCGCTGTGGGTCTCAGCGCTGCTCTATGTGACCGTCGCCGTGACCGTGCTCTCCGGGCTGGACTACTTCTTCGGGCTGCGCCGGCGCATGGCCCAGGCACAGGCGCCCGGCGCGAGCAGTTAGCGCAGGCCGGCAAGCGCAGAGCGCACGGCCAGGCAAGCATGCCAAGCAAGCAGGGAGGCGACTACGCGGTCGGCCGGCCGGCGTCGAGCCACTGCTCGAGCGTCGTCTGGTGCGCCGCCGGCGCGC
>DATHJQ010000252.1:0-2419 GCA_035286505.1 Solirubrobacteraceae bacterium
CGGCACGCGCAACATCGGCCCCGCGCGGATGATGCTGACGGGGGCTCCGCGCGCGCTGGCGGCGCACGCACGCCACTCGCTCTCGCATCGCTTGGGCGCATCCTCCTCACGGCGCGTGACGGTCTCGACAGGCGCGCGCGGCGACGCATCGCCGGGGTCCCGATGAGTCCCCGACGCCGCACGCTGAGCGTCGCCGGCACACAGGCGCCGATGATCGAAGCGGGCCCCGCCGATGCGAGCGAGGCCGTCGTGTTCGTGCACGGCAACCCCGGCTCCAGCAGCGACTGGACTGCGCTCGTCGATGCCGCGGGCGCCGTCGGCCGCGCCGTTGCGGTCGACATGCCGGGCTTCGGCAAAGCGCACGCGCCGCCCGGGTTCGCCTACGACGTCGACTCCTACGCACGCTTTTTGGAGGCGGCGCGCGGCGAGCTCGGGATCGAGCGCGTGCACCTGGTCGTGCACGACTTCGGCGGCCCGTTCGGGCTGTTCTGGGGCCTTGAGCATCCCGACCGCTGGGCCAGCGTCGTGCTGATGAACGTCGGCGTGATGCCTGGCTACAAATGGCATTCACTGGCCAAACGCTGGCGCACACCGGTGCTGGGAGAGCTGTTTCACGCGTTCATCCCCCGCGCGGCCTGGCGCCGGGAGATGCAGAAGAACAACCCGAAGGGCCTGCCGAGCGAGTTCGTGGACAAGATGTACGACGACTACGACCGCGAGACGCGGCGGACGGTCCTGAAGCTCTACCGCAACACGCCCGACCCCGGCGAGACCGCGCAGGAGCTCGGCTCGGCGCTCGCGCAGCTGCGCAAGCCCGCCTTGGTGATCTGGGGCGCAAGCGATCCGTTTCTGAGCGTCGACTACGCAGAGGGACAAAGGGAGTTCTTCGACGTGCAGGACGTCTCGATCCTGCCCGAGAGCGGGCATTGGGCCTTCCAGGACGACCCCGAGCGCGTCAGGCAGCTGATCGTTCCGTTTCTGCAGCGTCAGCTCGCGCCCGGGCGTGCGAGCGCAGCGAGCTAGCGAAACAGGTCCTCCTCCAGCGGGCGCAGCAGCGCCGTCGCGCCCGGCCCGTCCTCGTCGCTGAGGTAGCGCGCCAGTCCGTCGACGACGACGACCGGCTCACGCGAGTCCTTCGCGCGCGCCAGCTCGGCGACCGCGCCGGCGGCGTCGGCGACGGCCAGCCAGGTGGCCTGCAGTCGCATGCCCCGCGCGTCGTCGCGCCCGCGCCAATCGTCGAGCGGCTGCATGCCGGCGAGGCCGATGGCGACGTCGAGCTGGCCGTGGCGCCAAGCGCGCCCGAAGCTGTCGGTGATCAGCACGGCGACGCTCGCGCCGCTCAGCTCGCGCAGGCGCGCGCGGATGCGCCGCGCCGAGCCGTCGGGGTCGCGCGGCAGCAGGATCACCGTGTCGGCGTCGGCGGCGTTGGAGGCGTCGACGCCGGCGTTGGCGCAGACGAAGCCGTGGCGCGTGCGGCAGATCAGCACGCCGCGCTCGGCGCGCACGACCTGCACGCACTCGTCGAGCACCGCCTGGATCATGCGAGCGTCGCGCAGCTGGCCGGTGGCCGCCGCCTGCGCGGCGAGCTGCACGGCGCGATCGCCCGGATGGACGTCGCCGAGCGACACGACGGCGCCCTCGGCCTTGGACACGGCCTTGTGCGCGATCACGACGAGCTGGCCGTCGCGCAACGGCTCCTCCTCGCCGGCGGCGTCGGCGATCAGCCGCGCGAGGTCGTCGCCGCCGCGCACCTCGGGCAGGCCGCTGAGGGCGCGGGCGCGAAGGCTGGCCACGATGCGCCCGCTCCGCTCAGTCGGCGTTGGCGACGGACATGATGTGCGCTTGCACGGGCTGGCCGAGCGCCGCGCGCGTGTGCAGCGCGGGCGCGACGCTTGCGTCGAGGCGCTCGCGCAGGACGGCCAGGTCGGCGCCGGTGTCGATGTCCAGCAGCAGCGAGGGGGGGCGCTGCACGCGGGCGCGCACGCCCGCGGCGAGCGCGAGCCGGCGATGGCGCTCGAAGCTGTCGGGGCCGAAGCTGGGCGCGATCGCGTCGGGCGGGCATAGCAGCAGTCCGTTGGTGCCGCTGCCGTGGCGGTCGGGCACGATCACCACCTGCACTGCGCCAGGCGAGCCGTCCGCGTCTTCTGTGCCGTCCGCGCCCGCCCGCGCGCCGGCGAGCAGCGCGTCGAGCTCGCGCGGGTCAAGCGCCGGACAGTCGCCGGGGATGCACAGCACGCGCTGCACGCCGTCGGCCAGCGCCCTGCGCACGCCGAGCGTGACGGCGGCGGACTGGCCGAGCTCGTCGTCGTCGGGCACGAGCAGTGCGCCGTGCTCGCTGGCGATCTGCACCAAGCTCGGCTCACACGTGACGACATATGTGCTGTCGATGCTCTCGGCCCGCAGGAGCGCGCTCAGCACA
>DATHJQ010000253.1:0-5521 GCA_035286505.1 Solirubrobacteraceae bacterium
AGATGCGGTTGGCGATGTACGTGTTGGCATAGATCGTGTCGACGGACACGCCGATGTCCTTCCAGTACATCTGCGGCGCGTCGTACTGCGCGCCGTTGGGACCGAGGAAGACCGAGTAGGGCAGCGACGGGTGATAGGAGACGTAGGGGAAGGAAGCGAGCGCCACAGGGAAGGCCGTGCCGACCTTCGCGCGCAGGTTGTTGATGTACGTCTGCGCGGCCGCGTAGTGGCCCTCGTACTCCGCCTCCGCGTCGATCACCAGGCAGTCGGCGCCGTTGGCCGCCGCCTGGGCGCCGAGGTTCGCCTCGCCGGCCGGATTGGTGCCGTAGACGTATTGCCAGGCGCACGCTCTCAGACCGTTGGCGTGCAGTTCGGCAACGAGCTGCGACGAGAACTGGCCCCAGTAGTTGCTCGAGCCGTCCGAGCTCTTGATGAACAGCGTCGTCACGCCGGCCGCGTGCGCCTGCGCGACGATCGAGGCGACGTTGCCGCCGTTTGATTTGCTCACGTACCAGATCCACATGCCCTGGCCGTCGAACGCCGAGCCGCTCACGGCCCCGACCGCCGCCGGTGTCGGCGCCGGCTTTGTCTTCGTCACCGGCGGGTGAAGCGCGTGGCGGTAGACGTAGATCGGCCCGTAGGAGCTCGAGTGGCGCGCGTGCCCGAGCAGCACCATGATGCGTCCGGAGTGGGCCCTGCTCGGGACCCTCAGGACCAGTCCGGCGTTGGTCATGTGCAGGTGTGAGATCGGCGAGCGCGCGCCGATGCGCGCGCCCGGCGTGCGCGGAAAGCCGACTGTCATCCCGGCCACGAGCCCCTTTCCGGTGAGCAGCAGCGTGCCGTGCGCGGAGACCTGGTGCGGGTTTCCGCTGCACCTGGACCTCGGCACGCAGGCGACGCTCATGATGCGCACGCTGGTGACGTGCGGGCTGGCGGCAGCGCGGGTCGGGGGCGGCGAGGTTGCGACAGGGCCCGAGCCGCCGGTCGAGGCGGTGTGCGCCGGGGTGGCCGCGGATGAGGCGTCGGGGACTGCAGCCAAGGCGCCGAGACCGGCCAGCGCGGCGACGCCGGCCCGCACGGCGAGCTGCCTCGGTCGGATGCTCCTGAAACGCGTGTGGGCGGTTGTGGTCGCCAAGGCAATCCCTTCTCGGCGGGCACTTGCTGGTCCCGATTTCGCGGCGTCCGAGCTTAGACGCTCTGAAGTGCCAAACCGCGCAGCGCGATCGAAGTTGCGTTAGCCCCAGCGAAAGCCGGCCGCGGACGGCGTCGGCGCGAGCGGACTGAAAGGCAGGTCCGGCGGGGTGTCCGGGAGGTTGTAGCCGGTCGGCGCCACGTCGTTGGGCGCGTCGGCGTGAAAGAGCGACGCGAGATACTGGATCTGCTCGCGTCCCACGCCGAGCTCGAACTGCCCGCCGCCGTAGTTGCCGATGCCGTTGGCCGTGCAGTAGTCATACGCGTCCAGCAGGCTGCGCAGTCCGCCCAGTCGCGAGGGCTTGATGTTGACCATGCGCGGGGGATAGGGCAGCGCCCGGATGTCCTCGATCGAGTGGATCGGCGCGTCCCAGGAGAAGCGCTCGCGATGGGCGGCGAGGATCGCGTCGATCTCCGGCGTCAGCTTTGGGTCCTCGATCCACGCGTCGGGAAATGCCTCGACCACGCGTCTGTACAGCACCGGGTCGGCGGGCTGGTCGACGATCGTGCCGGTGTAAAGGCCCTTGAAGTCGACGGAGTCGACGGCGCCCGTGGCGCGCAGATCGGCGATCAGCGGCTCCTCCCACGAGCTCGTCGGGTCGAGCTTGAAGCGCAGGCCCGGGTACAGCGTCAGGCGGCGGGTCACCGGCTCGAGCGTCGGCGGCTCGCCGAGGCGCAACGAGACGACGAAGCGCACGGGCAGCGGCTCACGAGCGAGTGCGCCATGCAGCGTCATACCGGCCTGGCGCAGCGCGAGGTCCAGCGCGGCTGACTCATAGGCCCACGTGCGGTAGCGCTGGGAGACGTCGCGCTGCGGCTTCTGCGTGAACAGCGAAAGTTCGGCGAGACGCTCGGCGAAGGAGGCCAGGGTAAAGCGGCCCGTCAGTGCCAGCGTCGGTCCGGCGGCCTGCATGATCTCGTGGTCGACCGCGTCGTAGGTGACATCCTCGCCGAAGCCTTGCTCGCCGGCCCCGCGCAGCTCGATGACGGTGCTCTTGCGTTCGAAGTCGCTGGAGACCTGCGCGCGCAGGCCCTGCAGGGCGTAGTCCTCGATCTGCACCGGCAGCTCGGCCAGCCGCTCCCAGGCGCTCACCCGGCGGCCTCGCTCTCCAACCGCGCCACCAGCTCGTCCAAACGCAGCTCCTCCAGGGCGTCGCCGACGGCGCCGAGCTCGCTGGCGCACAGCTCGATCAGGCCCTTGCCCTCCCTGACCAGCTCGAGCGTCTCGTTGAGGCTCGCCTCGCCCGAGTCCAGCCGGCGGATGATCGCCTCGACGCGCGCCGAGGCCTCCTCGTAGCTGGGCGGCGCCTGTGGCACGGGCTCCTGGGGATCGGTCATCGCCCGCGCTCCCTCACGATCGCGCCACCCGCGCGGGCAGCGTTCCGTCGGCGAAGCGCAGGCGCAGCTCGTCGGCGTCCCTTGCCTTCTGCGCCGTCGTCAGCGGCTCGCCGTCCGGCGACTGCACGAGGGCGTAGCCGCGCTCGAGCGTGCGCTGGGGGTCGTGCGCCACCAGCGCCAGCGCCAGGCGTCGCAGCTCGCGCTGTTGGCGCTGGCGGCAGTCCAGCAGCGCCGCGTCGGCCTTTCGTTGGATCACCAGTGCCCGCCGCTTGCTCACGCTTCGCTCGCTCTCCAGTCGCCTGCGCGACCCGGCGCGCATCTCGCGCAGCTGTTGGTGCAGGCGCGCGCGCTCGCGTTGCAGGTGCGCCGCCGGCGCGCGCGAGTGCGACGCGAGCAGGCGCGCGCGGGTGAGCACCGCACGGCGACCGTGGTCGCGCAGGCGCGCCGCACAGTCCGGCAGGCTGGCGCGCGCGAGCACGGCTCGCCTTGCGTGAACCTGCAGGCGCGAGGCGGCCTGCGCCTGCGCGGCGCGGGCCTCGTGGCAGTCGACGGCGACGGCCGCGTGCGCCGCGTGCGTCGGCGTCGAGCAGCTGACCGCGGCCACGTCGTCGAGCAGCGTGCGGTCGGTGTGGTGGCCCACCGATGCGATCACCGGCACTTTCAACAGCGCGATCGTGCGGCAGAGCGTCTCGTCGCAGAAGCACAGCAGGTCAGCCAGCGAGCCCCCGCCGCGCGCGACGATCACCACGTCGACGTCGGCCAGCGCGGCCAGGTCGCCCAGCGCGCGCACGATCGCCGGGGCGGCATGGCGGTCCTGCACGGGCGCAAAGCCCCACACCAGGCGCCCCGCCCAGCCGCGACGGGCGAGCGCCGCGAGCACGTCATCGCGCGCCTTGCCCCGCTCCGCCGTGATGACGCCGATCGTGCGCGGCAGCGAGGGCAGCGCCAGACGCTTCTGCGCGTCGAACACCCCCTCGGCGTCGAGCTGCTTGCGCAGGCGGTCGACGCGCGCCAGCAGGTCGCCCTCGCCGGCCACGCGCAGGTCGGCGACGGCGAAGGAGAAGCCCGGTGAGGACGTGGCGCTGCCCGGGTAGTAGTCGCAGCCGCCGGCCACGACCACCTGCATGCCCTCGCTCGGCGTCGCTGCCGAGCGCGCGACGATGCGATCCCAGTCGTCACGCCAGGCGGCGCACGCCAGCGCGCCGGCGGCGTCGCGCAGCTCGAAGTAGACGCGCGCCCGCGACGGCCTGAAGTTGACCAGCTCGCCGACGACCTGAACGCGCGCGAAGGAGCGCAGCTTGTCGCGCAGCGCAGCCGCGTACTCGCCGACGGCGAACGGACCGGCAAGCGCGCTGTCGGGGATTCCCGCGTCGTCTCGCGTGGGCGCCGCCGCTGCGCCTGCGCCTGCTTCGGGGGAAGCGTCCGCTACGGCCGAGGCCGGCGCGAGAGACGGTTGTAGGGGGCTCGTCGGGGCCATGAAACCCCAGCATAGGCGGTACGATCGACGGCAAATGCGCTGCAGCGAACACCCGCCCGACGGTAAGTAGGGCGGGCGCCGTGGCAAATCGCAACAGCGGCCGTCGCGGACGCTCGCGCAAGCGCAATCGCGCACGTACAGCGGCTGTCGGCGCGAGCGCGTCCGCGCCGGTCGCCGGCGCGACGTCGAGTGCGACCGAACCCGACGGCGCCGCGTCCGCGCGTGCGCCGGCGAGCAAGCGCGCTCGCAACCGCGACGCGGACCGCGTCACCGGCTCGCGCGGCTTCAAAGACCCGCAATCGCTCGGCGAGCGTCCGCAGGCGCCATGGCATCCCGTGCCGCTGTCCGAGCTGCTGATCCTGATCGGCGCCGTCGCCACGGCGATCGGAGCCAGCAAACTGAGCAAGCACGACACCGCGGGGGCCGCGACGCTCGTCGCCGGGATCGCGGCGGTGCTGATCGGCACCGTGGAGTTCTCGCTGCGCGAGCACCGCAGCGGTTACCGCTCGCACACGATCCTGCTCGCCCTGCTGCCGACGGTCGTCATGTACACGGGCACGCTGCTCGTGCTGTCGGCGTTCGTCACGCCCGTGCCGGTCGCCCTGAAGATCGCCCCGCTCGCGGTCGCCGTGCCGCTGTTCGCGGTGCTCTACAAACTGCTGCGCGCCCGCTTTGCAGACGCGCGTCGCGAGCGCGTTTTCACCGGCAGACGCTAGACGCCCGCGCGAGCGACGCCGCGGCCGGTCGCGAGACCGGCGTAGATGGCTGCGCGGGGGCGGGGAGGGTTCAGCCCGCGGCCGTGTCGTCGAGCGACGGCAGCGGGCGCTCCCCCGGCGCGCCCGTCTGACCGCGGATCTCGCCGGCGAAGCCCAGGCGCTCCAGGCGGGCGATCTCGCGCTCGCCCTCCGCACGCGCGGCGTGGCCCTCGGGCAGGCCGGCGATCAGCTTGGCGATGCGTTCGCGCAGCTGCAGCGCGAAGTGCGGCGTCGAGGCGCCCATCAGCCGGCGCACGTCCTCGACGCTCACCTCGCCCGTGCGCTCCCTGCTCAGCGTCAGTGGATCCTCGGCTTGGCTCACTAGTTCACCCGGCGTTCATTCGGCGGCGGCGACGGACTCTTCAGCGGCGGACGGTTGACGCGGCGCGATCTCCAGCACCGTGTCGAGTTCGGCCTGCGCGAGCGCGGAGATCGCCCGTTCGTCGCCGATCAGCCATCCGTGATTGTAGACCTCGCGCACCGGCGGGACGGCCGCCGTGTAGCCGGGCTCGATGTTGCTCAGGTAGCGCGTCAGCGCGGGCGGCACCGACGCGCCGTGCGCGAGCAGCAGCAGGGGTCCGTAGTCGCCGTGGGCGGACAGCGGCGCCGCCGCCGGCGCGTCGAGCGGACGCGAGACGTTGGCGAACACGAGACCATGGCCGGCTTCGTGGATGCCCCAGCCGAACGACCCATGTGAGAAGCGCGAGACAGAGATCGCGTTCTCGACCGCGTCGTCGCTCTCGTCGGCGCTGGTCGCTTC